>NZ_PNDV01000034.1:0-107097 GCF_005930865.1 Pseudoalteromonas sp. S554
CGAAGGCTTGCTTGCTCAATGCAGTATAAAAAATACTTAAAGTCGTCATCGCTCAAAAAGGTATTTTCGTGCCCTCTTCCACGATTCATCACATGATAAAACGCATTCTCATACTCTATTCGCAACGGCCTAGACATAGCAATTCACTCCATAAGCAGTAAACTATAAATCTAGACCTTTGATGTATGAAGTCAAGATTTGACCCCTTTGGTGCTTTGATGTCTGAAGTCAAGACTTGACCCCTTTGGTGCTCAGGTGGAAATAAAATAAAGCTAATTCCCATGTCTAAAAATAGTTTTTACTACCCTAATTCAAATAACTATTTAGTCATTGAAAAAAACAGCCAAGGGACATTAATAATGAAATATTTTAGTGGGTTAGCAACCACCCCCACTGAGGCAATTAAAATTTAAGATAATTATAATGAAGCCTATTCTGATTTATCTATTTTTAATGTCTGAAGTCAAGATTTGACCCCTTTGTTTTGAGGTTAGATATCAAGATTCTAAAACTGTGGCCAAAATTAGTTGACCACTACATGGCTACTTTAACTTATGGCAGATACCAGTCTACAAGTTCCCTTACATTATTTGGGGAACCAATAACATCTGGCTTAAACAAGATATTCTCTTCAGAGATAGATTTTACATACATTGATATTTCTTTAATCTCTTCTGGAGGGAATCCATACCGTAGCAACAATGTATGAACAGTATCGTTAGTACCGTACTTTAATAGTTCTACCATCTTTAACGCCTTGCTAACTTTAGTATGATTATAATAAATACTAAAAGCTCCGATAAGCACGTCTGATAAAGAAAATGAGATTACCGTATCCAAATAATCGTAGGTATCAAATACGACTGCATCGTAACTCACGTCCTTAGATTTTGTATTTTTAAACAGTGGATATTCATTAAATAGCCCACTATCTGGTAGTTTATTCGCAGGCTGAGTGAAGTTGGCATCCAAGTTTTGATTTTTGCCTCTATTTGAAATGTAGCTATACCTTATTCCTACGATTTCCTTAAAGCTGCGTCCCTGAATCAAATGAAAAAATATTTCGATTGCAGTATCAAAGACGTTCTTCTCTCCAGAAAGTAAAGCTCTACCTAGCGAGATTTCATAAATAGCCCTTAGACAGTCTTTTGTAACTAGCCTATTTTCTCTATTCTCCCTGCCAAACAGCTTTGCTCCAAATCCATCTTCATACATAAAATATAGAACTGACTCCATTAGCTCCTGAGTTTCTCTCGTTGAAAGCCTTTCCACTTTAGTTAAAGGAAGATTCATCTCCTCATCAAATGTACCTTCGATTATTGAAGAAATTAGCTCTCTTTCATCATCCAAACCTTCTATATCTTGTTCGAGAAGCGACTCTTCAGATAAAGTAAATGATGTATTTAAACGCGATGAAAGTAATATAGGATTCTTTGTATATACATAACCAAAATCAAACACTGCCCTCTTAGAAAGTCGTCCACTACGTCCTATTAAATTTTTGAATGCTAGTGCTTTGTCTTCTTCATCACCACCTTGCATTCTCATATTGTCCAACCAAACAACATCGAATGGCATGTTGATCCCTTGGGCTAATGTACTAGTAGCAAAGCAAATCTTTGCATGACCCAGCCTGATAAATTCTTCAATCAGGAATCGTACTTCAAGAGGTACAGAACCATGATGAATGACAACCCCTTTTCTTAGCAAACTAACAAGATTAGAACGGTGGTCTTGTTCATTTGCTCCAATCAACAATTCAACCTCTTGAATTATAGATATTGCGGATTCATCTTCAATTAAGCCAAATCGGTCGACATACTTCTGAAAGTCGTCGATAAAGTCTCCCCGATATAAAGATGCTTTGGAAACAAAAACTAGTACTGTATGGCTACCGTCGAATGCTACTTTCTCAAACTTTTCATTTAGTTGAATACTACTTTTCACATGGTGACCTTGCTCTTTATACGGCGAGAAATAGTAGTCTTTCTTATTACTGTGACCAAATACAAATGCTTTACCAACTGTATTATGAGGGTATGACCGAGAGTATGCCTGATTCTCGTCTAACGCATGCTTCTTCATTTGGGCGTCAGGGTTATCTACAAAAGGATGCGCAAATACTAGTTTTGCTTCTGGATAGGCAACCTTAACTCGCCTAACTAGAACATCAAAAATGACCCCTCTTTCAGCCTCTTCTGATACTTGAGCCTCATCAAAAAAGAATAACGATATACTCAATTTGTCTTTATGTGCAAAAATTTCTCTAGCTCGCTCAGGGGTAAGAACGAAAATTCGTCTCAACTTTCTGCTTGTAAACACACAATCAACAAAGGATGAGATCATAACCTGCTTATTGTCTCTAAAACGCTCCCTTAAGGTCGCCATATACTCAGCAATAAGTGCTCGAGATGGAACAACGATTACGCTATCTTCTTCTTGCTCAAAAATATAATCCCTTAGAGAAAAAGACTTACCTGCACTGGTTGGCGCTGATATTGAGGTGTATTGGTTTTCTTCTACCGCTAATCGCACACTCGCTTGGACTGGGGTAAGCCATTCACCAAATCTTTTTTTGTTTTCTCTTCCAATCCCTGCTAATAAAAAAGAATATAAGTCTGTTGGGTTCTCATCTTTATAAAATAATCCAAGAACTGACAGCACCTTAGGTTCAAAGCTTTTAAAAACTTCATAGTGAAATAGTTTGTAATAGGTTAACGCCTGTATGACTTCACGATCCACAGGCCCATCTTTATGAAGTGTTTCTATTAATAAGCTAACACTAACTTTCGGGCAAGCATCTGCCTTAATGCTTCTAATATCTAACATACAACAACTCCAATAACGTAAGCACATTGAACTTTTTCAAACAGTCCAGACTCCTGAATGCTTTTTATTGCATTATCCATTATTGAATCGTGATTCTTTGAGTTTATAGAAAATGCAGCTATGGCACCAAACTTGTCATCATCCAAATTCTCTATAGATTTTTGGGACGCTAAATTGACTAAATGTGCCCGATCCCTAAAATGTTTTTCTTCATTAATGAAGCCTTCTGCTTGTGGTATTGCTTTACCATGGGGATTTACACTCCCAGAAAATTTTGCCTCACCAAAGTTTATTAGCTGTTTTGTACACTCAGTGTGGAAATCAAAACCTTCATTTTGTTTGATCTGAGGTTTCCATATCTCGGCGATAGGTAGTTCTATATGATCAAAGATAACTGATAATGAACGCGCTGAACTGATAGAAACCATAACTTCGCCAAACTCAGCACCTAATTGATGGTCATCAGAAAACTTCTTAAAGATCTCCACCAAAGCATTAGCGGTCTCTCTTGCTGTATGCTCATAAGTCCTTCTGGTACCTTTATCTAGATCAAGCATCCATGAAGAATCAAGCACTGCCGAAGTTAGTTTTTCAGAGATCTTGTCTAAATCGGAAATAGCCACAATACATGCTTTAACGTTACTGCCATCGTGGTAACGAGAATGAGTACATCCCCATTCTTTATCAATTTTGTCCAAATGCATCACCTAACCAATCTGTATAAAAAGTTGCTTCAGAATTTAAGCAACAACCGCCCAAAAATCCTTTTTTCAGTAGTGCCTGTTATTTTGTCTAAATATACTATTGATTTAAGAATTAAATAATTAAGACAGCTATTATAAAACTAACTGGTTGGATTTTTTGGGAAAAGGGTTACGTTACAAAGCATGAAAAAAGTGGAATATGAATATAAATAAATTGCTTGATCAGTTTATCTACTTTTCTTCATCCTTGAATGCCAACTTTCATGAGTAGCCAGCGTTTCCCTAACTGTACATACAATAACCTATATTTACTGTAATTTTCAATGTACAACCCCTATTCAATTGAAAAATATAGTTTTGTAATAATTCGAAGGATCAAGTTTTACTTTTTACCTAGACCAATTATTAATCATCAATCTCACGTTTAACACCCTTCCCCCGTCATCACGCCCTGAAAATAAGCAATTGATGAGTAATGCATTTCATGGATGAAATGAAAGCTATGCTTGCACATGGATGTGCTTTCATGGCGTTTACGTTCACATCAATTGTGATTTGAAGGATTAAGCGTGATGCTCGGGTGCGCTGAGAGTGTCCAGAGAGGGACCAGCGGCAGCCCCTCTTTGGCTGCCGTCGCCAGCGCGACAAAACCTTGAATAAGGTTTCTAATCCCTCAATGATCCAAAAGCAAACGAATATGCGCCAACAACAATTAAACACCTTTTGGGCTGCGCCCAACACGCCAGCAAGCTGTGCGTCTACAATGCTTAAACACACACAAAAAAACCGTTGCATTGCTGCAACGGCTTTTATAATTTTGATAAATTCCCAAACTATAATGGAACTTACTACCCATTAAAGTTCAAAAAATTAGTCTCTACTCTTAGTCGCGATAAGTCTCTACCGCTGGGCATGAACATACTAAGTTACGGTCGCCGTATACATCGTCTATACGTGTAACCGTTGGCCAGAACTTGTCTTTAGCTACCGAAGGCACTGGGAATGCAGCGTAAAAACGGTCGTACGCGCGGTCCCATTCGTTGCCAAGTACGTCAGCTTGTGTATGCGGTGCAAACACAAGTGGGTTGTTTTCGATTGACCATTCGCCAGAGATTACTTTATCAATTTCGCCTTTGATTGACACCATTGCTTCGATAAAGCGGTCTATCTCGCCTTTTGACTCAGACTCAGTTGGCTCAATCATTAGCGTGCCCGCAACTGGGAACGACATAGTGGGTGAGTGGAAGCCGTAATCTTGCAAGCGCTTAGCTACGTCCATTTCAGTAATGCCTGACGCTTCTTTTAATGGGCGTAAGTCAACAATACATTCGTGCGCAACGCGATTGTTACGGCCACGGTATAAAATTGGGAAGTGCTGGCTTAACTCGTGCGTTAAGTAGTTAGCGTTCACAATCGCCATTTCAGTGGCTTGTTTTAAGCCCTCTGACCCCATCATGGCAATGTACGCCCATGAAATAGGTAAAATAGCGGCTGAGCCGTAAGGCGCTGCGGATACGGCACCGTTGTTAATGTTTGTACCTGGTACGTTAATTACGCTGTGGTTTGGCATAAATGGCGCAAGGTGCGATTTAACACCAATTGGGCCTACACCTGGGCCGCCGCCACCGTGTGGAATACAAAACGTTTTGTGCAAGTTTAAGTGCGATACGTCTGAGCCAATAAAGCCCGGGCTTGTTACACCCACTTGCGCGTTCATGTTTGCGCCGTCCATGTAAACTTGGCCGCCGTGCTCATGAATAATGTCGCATAGTTCACGAATGGTTTCTTCGTAAACACCGTGGGTAGATGGGTATGTGATCATGGCACACGACAGGTTTTCAGACACGTCTTCAGCTTTCGCTTTTAAGTCTTCCATGTCGATGTTGCCGTTTTTATCACAGTTAACCACAACAATTTTCATGCTCGCCATTTGTGCCGACGCTGGGTTAGTACCGTGTGCTGAGCTTGGAATTAAACATACGTTACGGTGTGCATCCCCTCGTGACTCGTGGTATTTACGAATGGCAATTAAGCCTGCGTATTCACCTTGTGCACCCGAGTTTGGCTGAAGTGAAACCGCATCGTAACCCGTAATGTTAACTAGCCAGTCGTGTAGCTCGTTAATCATTATTTGATAACCTTCTGCTTGGTCTAGCGGGCAGAATGGGTGAAGGTTTGCAAACTCAGGCCATGTAACTGGGATCATCTCAGCGGTCGCGTTTAGTTTCATGGTGCATGAACCTAACGAGATCATTGAGTGGTTAAGCGCTAAATCTTTGTTTTCAAGGCGCTTAATGTAGCGAAGCATGTCTGTTTCGCTGTGGTAGCTATTAAAGTTTGGATGCGTTAATACTTCGTCATCACGTACTAGACTCGCTGGAATAGAGTCGCTACCGTTTGCTTCAATATCGGCTGCAATACTGTCTACGCTTACGCCATGGCCTTCACCTAGTACAATATCAAATAGCTCGGCAACGTCTGCACGGGTTGTGGTTTCTGAAACCGAAATTGAGTATTCGCCGTCGTGGTTTGTAGCAAAGTTAACGCCTTTGGCAAGAGCACGTGCTATTACGTCATCTTTATTGTCGCCAACAATTGTTAACGTATCAAACCACGTGCTGTGCTTAAGGGTGATGCCTTTGGTTTTTAGGCCTGCAGCTAAAATATCAGCAAAGCGGTGTATACGTTGCGCAATAGTTTTTAAGCCTTGTGGGCCATGGTACACCGCATAAAACGCCGCCATGTTGGCAAGTAATACCTGCGCTGTACAAATGTTTGAGTTGGCTTTGTCGCGGCGAATATGTTGTTCGCGCGTTTGCATTGCCATACGCAGTGCGTCGTTACCTAAACGGTCTTTAGATACACCAATAATACGCCCTGGTAATGAACGTTTGTATGCGTCACGTGTTGCAAAAAATGCAGCATGTGGACCACCGTAACCCATAGGTACACCAAAACGCTGAGCCGAACCTAATACTACGTCTGCGCCTAGTTTACCCGGTGCTTTTAATAGTAATAAACTCATAATGTCGGCAGCAACACAGGCAATGGCTTTTTTACTTTGAACGCCAGCAATTAGGTCGGTTACGTCAACTATTTCGCCCGATGTAGATGGGTATTGGAATAATGCACCAAAAATGTCGTGGTTAACGGCATCGGCCGCTTTACCAATAATGATTTCAAAACCAAACTGCTCAGCACGGGTGCTTACTACGTCGATAGTTTGTGTGTGTACGTCGTCGGCAATAAAAAAGGCATTGGCTTTTTTAGCTTTAGATACGCGTTTTGCAAGGCCCATTGCCTCGGCTGCAGCGGTTGATTCGTCAAGTAACGACGCGCTTGCTAAATCAAGGCCGGTTAAATCTAGGGTCATAGTCTGGAAGTTTAGTAATGATTCTAAACGCCCTTGTGCAATCTCTGGCTGATACGGCGTGTACGCTGTATACCAACCCGGGTTTTCAAGTACGTTACGTAAAATTACGTGCGGTACATGTGTTGGGTGGTAGCCTTGGCCAATGTACGATTTGAAAACTTTATTTTTGCTTGCTACTGATTTTAAGTAGTTTAGTGTTTCAACTTCAGTACGGCTTTCGCCAATGCTTAGCGGTTGCTCTAGGCGAATGTTAGCCGGTACAGTTTGATCGATCAGCTCTTGTACACTCGATACTTCAAGAGCGCTTAGCATATCGCTTACTTGCGCTGGGCTTGGCCCAATATGGCGGCGAATAAAATCTTGCTTTTGCTCTAACTGTTCAAGAGATTTGGCGTTTGACATGTGTCCAGATTCCTATGATCCTAAATACTAATGGGTAACTAGTATTGATTAAAATATATGATGATTTGGCAACTTACTGGGTATGGGTAATAAGCTGTAAAATCATAAAAGCCCCGATTGTTTACTCAACATGCGGGGCTTTAGACAAAAAGTGATTACTCTTCGTCGATAGTGTGCGAGTAGCCTTCAGCGTCTAATAGGTTGTCTAGCTCAGACACATCAGATGCTTTAAGACGGAATAACCAACCTTCGCCGTACGCGTCGTTGTTTACTGTTTCAGGTGCGTCTTCTAGCTCTTCATTAATAGCAATCACTTCACCACCAATTGGTGCGTAAATGTCTGAAGCAGCTTTAACCGACTCCGCTACTGCACAGTCTTCGCCTGCGTCTACTTCGTCGCCTACTTCTGGTAATTCAACAAACACCATGTCGCCAAGTAGTTCTTGCGCGTGTTCTGTAATACCAACTGTAAAGGTACCGTCACCTTCGTCGCGAACCCACTCGTGTGAAGAAGCGTATTTTAATTCAGTAGGGATATTGCTCATTATCTTGTTCCTTTGGTTATGATACCAATCAACTTAAATATCTAGCCACTCTAGCGGTCTAAATAAAGCGCTAACATCGTTATTAATTTCTTAGGTAGAACAACTACATATCAAAATTAATGCCTTGTTATCACTCTATTTATCCGTCGCTATAAGTGATTAATAACTCAACATGATTGGTATTATTGGGTGATAACACCAAATTTTAAATTATTGATTTACCGTTACGTACAAAGCTAGGCTTCACTACTTTAACGTTAACTAATTTTTTGCGCATTTCTACTTGAGCAGTGTCGCCTGTTGAACGTGGTACACGTGCAAGGGCTACACTAAAACCAAGTGTAGGTGAAAAAGTACCTGAGGTAATAACCCCTTCTCCACCGTCAACAATTACTTTTGAACCGCTACGCAATACGCCTTTTTCTTCAAGTACTAAACCAACAAGCTTGTCGGTGCTTTTTTCAGCGCGTTGTTTAACCAGTACGTCACGGCCAATAAAGTCACGATCTTCTGGTTCCCATGCAATGGTCCATGCCATGTTAGCTGCAAGTGGCGATACGCTTTCGTCCATATCTAGGCCGTAAAGGTTCATACCTGCTTCTAAACGTAGCGTGTCACGTGCACCTAAACCAGCTGGCGCAACACCTGCGTCTAGCAGTTGTTGCCATAAATCGGCTGCTTGGTCGTTTGGTACTACAATTTCGTAACCGTCTTCGCCAGTATAACCCGTTGTAGCAATAAATAAATCACCCACTTGAACACCAAAAAACGGCTTCATGCCTTCAACTGCAGCTTGTTGCTCTGCATTTAAAAGCGTGCCTGTTTTTTCGCGTGCGTTAGGGCCTTGCACTGCAATCATTGCAAACTCTGGGCGCTCAGTCACTGTAACGGCAAAATCGCTCGATACATTAGCTAAATGCGCTAAGTCTTTTTCGCGCGTAGCCGAGTTAACCACTAAGCGGTAAAACGTTTCGCTGAAAAAGTAAATAATAAGGTCGTCAATTACGCCGCCTTGCTCGTTAAGCATGCCGGTGTAAAGTGCTTTACCTGGGACGGTTAATTTAGCCACGTCGTTTGCTACAAGCTTACGTAAAAATGCTTTAGCTTGGTCGCCTTCAATATCAACAATAGTCATGTGTGATACGTCAAACATGCCTGCATCGTTACGCACTGCATTATGTTCTTCTATTTGTGAGCCGTAGTTGATTGGCATTTCCCAGCCATGAAAATCAACCATTTTTGCGCCCGCTTCTAGGTGCTTAGCATGGAGTACAGTTTTAGAAGTCATAACATTCCTTCACGTTTTAAATTAACCCTTAATGGGCGTGGCTTAAATTAAAAACAGGCAAACATTATTATGTTTACCTGTTGGTTGTTTTTGTTATGCGGCCTGGTTTTGCATTACTGCAAAACCCTGCGTTTGCATATAGCTTTGCCATTTTTGTAGCTCTGGCGCTTTAGCTATGAGCACAAAATGCTGCTCATCTTTGTTATCAATCGCGGTAATAAATACCTCACCGCTTTGCGCACCGTAGCATAGTTGTGCGTCAGATAATCGCAAACCGGGTGTTAATTTAAAGGCGTCAACTAGCGTATCAAAGGCGTTTTCGCCGCTTAAGGTAAAGCTAGTTAGGTCGGTACGAATAACGTAGTCAATATCAAAACGAAGCTGTTGTTCGTTTATAAGTGACTGTAATTGCAGGCTTGCGCTGTGAGGTAATACAAATCGAAAAGCGGTTTCGCTAAAATAATACACGGCGTAACTAAAGTCAGAATAAAAGTCGCCATCTAATGTGCCTTTTAAACCTAAACCGCTGGCCGTTAATTTTGTTAAATCGTGGCCTAAAATACTGCTTAAAAATACAGAAGCTTCGCTGCCGCTAAAATCCATTACAACTGTGCTGTTATTTGCTTGCAAAGCGTTTATAACCGCGCTGTTAGCGTTGCTGTGGCGGGCAAACATTATTGGGTTAAAAGTCATAACAAACACCTGTGTATTTTTAATCTTAAAATTATATTGCGCGGGGTCTGTAACAACAAATTGTAATTATTTATCAATTGATAAATAATACTTATATATGTAGCCACATAAATTGTAATTTTAAATATGAAAAATATATCAACCGACAGTTTACGCACCTTTGTAATGATTGTAGATGTAGGCGGATTTGCCAAAGCCGGCGACTTTTTGGGGCTTTCGCAACCTGCGGTAAGCTTACAAATAAAGCGTTTAGAAGATGTATTAGGCTATAAATTATTTAAAAAGCAAGGCCAGCGCCAAGTACTAAACCAGTACGGCGAACTATTATTGCCTATGGCAAAACAAATGATGCAATACAACGATGCCATTTTGCAGCAATTCACGTCAGAGAGCATTACCGGAAAAGTACGTTTAGGCATACCTAGCGAATTTGCTGCGCGTATACTCCCTTCTATTATTGGCGACTTTGTGGCGCTGTACCCAGAAGTATCGCTCGAAGTTAAATCGCGATTAAGTAAGCATTTGCTATCGGCTTCTAGGCAAGACCAATTTGATCTAGTGCTTGCGCTAAACGAGCAACTTACCTCAAGTAAATTTCCTATTTTTATGCAAGACCAATTGGTGTGGGTGGGTGATTTAAACCAAGCAAAAAACCAAGTGGTTACCTTAGTAACCGCGCCAGAGGGATGTATTTATCGCCGCCGCGCTACCGATGCGCTTAAAAATGCCGGCATAAAATACCGTATTGTATATAGCAACGCCGACTTAACGGGGCTTATTGCGGCATTAAAAGAAGGGCTTGGTATAACAGTACTGGCAAAAAGTACCGTACCCAGCGAGCTTAATTACCAAGTACACACTAAACACTTACCGGCACTGGGCAACATTGGTATTAGCTTGGTTAAAAGTTCAGGGGAGTCAGAAAATGCGGTAGATAAGCTTGCTGAGTTTATTGCCCTGCGTTTAGGCTAATAAAACACACACTCAACTTTATACTTAGCTTCACGATAACAAAACAATACAAAAGATATAAAAAAGTTAATTAAGTTACATAATATATGTTTTTAGTTCTAAAAAAATGAATAGTTTTATACTTAATAATATTGATTCTCATTCGTTAACGTGTTCAAATTACGCCAATTTAGATAATCAACGTGATTAGGACAAAAATGAACCCTAAGTTTTTAGTATCTACTCTTACAACTGCGGTTGCTTTGTCTTTTACAGCCACTGCAATGGCTAAAGACACCAGCGATAAAGAACAACGCTTTGAACAAATTACAGTTATTGGCTCACAGCAAGCTATAAACGACATTCCTGGTTCGGCTACTTTTATCTCTGACGAAGAACTTCAAAAATTTGAGTTTACCGATATTTCGCGTGTTTTAGCGTCTGTTCCGGGTGTTTACGTTCAAGAAGAAGATGGCTATGGCCTTCGCCCTAACATTGGTATGCGCGGTACTGGTACCGGCCGTAACGATAAAATTTCTGTAATGGAAGACGGTGTATTAGTCGCACCTGCGCCTTACTCTGCGCCTTCTGCTTACTACTTCCCTACTATGGGTCGTATGGAAACAATTGAAGTATTAAAAGGTGCTGCCTCAGTTAAGTACGGTCCTCGTACTACAGGTGGCGTTTTAAACTTACTTTCTCGTAGCTTACCAACCGAGCCAAATAGTTCTAAAGGTATGGTAGATGCAGCCCTTGGTAGCGATGGCTACTACAAAGGTCACGCATACTTTGGTAAAGAAAAAAACAACACGTCTGGCTTGGTTGAAGTATTTACCTACGGCGCAGACGGCTTTAAAGAGCTTCCTGTTGGTAGCGATAATACGGGCTTTGAAAAAACTGATTTACTATTAAAGTTTGGTCATACGTTTGGTAAAAACGATGCCCACAATATTGAGCTAAAAGTAAAATATTCTGACGAAACATCAGACGAAACTTACATGGGCTTAACTGACGAAGATTACAAAGCAAACCCTAATCGCCGTTACGCTGCATCGCAAAACGATGAAATGAACACTCGCCACAACGCTTACCAACTAAACTATGCGTACCGTTTTGGTGAAGGCTACGAATTACTTGCAACCGCTTACCTAAACGATTTTCATCGTAACTGGTATAAAGCAAGCAGTGTAGGAACAAGCACGCTTGAGCAATACAGCGACTTTGAAGCAAATCCAACAAGCGAAGGTATTGAAGGCATTGGTGTTAAAGCTAACAACCGTGATTACCAAGCAAAAGGCATTCAGTCTGAATTACATATTCCTGCAGGCGATCACTACATTACTGTAGGTATGCGTTACCACGAAGACGAAATGGATCGTTTCCAATGGCAAGACACATACACGCTTAATCAAGACCTAAGCATGACACTTACATCGCAAGGTGTACCTGGTTCAGATAGCAACCGTGTAGACAGCGCAAAAGCAAGCACGTTATTTGTTCAAGACGAATGGACACTAGACGCGTTAGTTATTAATGCAGGTCTTCGTTACGAAGACATTACCATTACGCGTGAAGAATGGTCTAAATCAGATCCAACTCGTAGCAATGGCTTAACTAAAGATATTTCTAACGATACTGAAATTTTAGTGCCATCGTTAGGTGCTACTTATACACTTAACGACAACGTGACGTTACTTGCGGGTATTCAAAAAGGTTACGCTCCAGCGGCACCGGGTAATGCTGACCAAGAAGAAGAAGAAAGTGTAAACCTTGAGTTTGGCTCTCGCTTTAATATGGATGGCTTTAACGGTGAAGTGATTGCGTTTTTCTCTGATTACGACAACATGCACGGTAACTGTACTGCTGCTGTGGGTTGTAGCGACGAAAATATTGGCGACCAATACAACTACGGTGAAGTAGAAGTATCGGGCTTTGAATTTAGTGCGGGTCGTACTTTTGCAACAGACGCTGCGCAATTTCCAGTTAAATTAACGTACACATACACTGACTCTGAGTTTAAAAACACATTTGATTCAGAAATTTGGGGCTCGGTAGAAAAAGGCGACGCAATGCCTTACGTACCTGAAAATCAAGTTGCTTTATCGTTAGGCGCTGAGTTTGCATCGTTTGTTGTTAACAGCCAAATACGTTACGTATCTGATTCTCATGCCGACCTATCTGACTCAGGCTTAAACGCAATTGATAGCCGTGTAGTATGGGATTTAGCTGCTAAATACTTAATCGACGACAACCAAAAAGTATACTTAACGGTTGATAACCTGTTTGATAAAACGTATATAGCTAACCGTGCTAATGGCGGTATTCAGCCAGGTAAGCCTCGTAGTATTCAAATGGGCTACACATACAGCTTTTAAGTAGTAGCTGAGTAAAACGGCTCGTTAACTAAACCGTTTTACTCACACCATACTAAGCAAATAGTAGATACAAAAAAGCCGAGATTATTTAATCTCGGCTTTTTTAATGCTTAGCTTTAAACTAACGCAATTTAATTATTTGCGTTACGTTGGCGTAATACTTCAAATAAACAAATACCGGTTGCAACCGATACGTTTAAGCTAGACACCGACCCTGCCATTGGAATTTTAACCAATACATCGCAATGCTCACGCGTTAAACGGCGCATCCCCTCACCTTCTGCGCCCATAACTATGGCCATTGGGCCTGTTAAGCTTGCATCAAATACATGCGTGTCGGTTTCGCCTGCTGTGCCAACTACCCATACGCCAGCATCTTTAATTTCACGAAGCGTACGTGCGAGGTTAGTGACTTGAATAAGGGGCACTGTTTCTGCTGCGCCACACGCTACTTTTCGTGCTGTACCGTTAAGCTTTGCCGACTTATCTTTAGGAACAATGATCGCATGTACGCCAGCGGCATCTGCACTACGCAAGCATGCACCTAAGTTATGCGGGTCGGTTATGCCATCAAGTACGAGTAAAAATGGAGTTTCTTCACGCGCAATGATCACATCTAAATCTTTTTCGTTGTACGTTGGCGCCGCTTTTACGTTAGCAATAATTCCCTGATGCTGCTCGTCTTTCGACTTGTTATCAAGTGCTTTACGCTGCATAAATTGTACTGAAATACCAAATTTACGTGCTTCATCAATAATCGGTGTTAAGCGTTTATCATCACGGCCTTTAAGGGCGTAAATTTCTAAAAATCGCTCAGGCTCTTTTGCTAAAATTGCTTCAACAGAGTGAAAGCCAAAAATTAATTCATTACTCACGTATTTTATGCTCCTGGGCTTGTACGTTTACGGGCATTTTTGCCTGGTCTTTTAGGCTTTTTAGCCGATTTCTTTTTCGGTTTTTTCTTTGCGGTGCCTTCGCTGGCTTTAACCGCCGACTTACCAGCAGCTTTGCCTTTACCGGCTGGCTTTTTTTTACCTTTTGGCTTGTCGTCTGACTTTTTACCCGGTACTTTGCCTGCTTTTAATTGTGAGCGCACACTCGCTGGGCCTTTACCTTTAGGTGCACGACGGCGTGAATACCTATCTTGTGCTACATCGCCTTTAAGTACTAAGTTTATACGGCGGTCGTCTAAACTGACTGAGGCAACTTGCACCGTTACTTTATCGCCAAGTCGGTAAACGGTGTGGCTGTGTTCACCAATCAGGCAATGTTTTGCAGCATCATGTGCAAAAAACTCGTCGCCTAAATTAGTAACATGAATTAAACCATCAATTTGTAAATCGTCTAATCGTATAAATAAACCAAAGTTTGTAACCGACGAAATAACCCCGTTAAACTCATCGCCAACGTGGTCTTGCATAAACTCACATTTAAGCCAGTCGGCTACTTCGCGAGTCGCGTCGTCTGCACGGCGCTCAGTGGTTGAACATTGCTCGCCTAATTGATCTACTTCATCGTCAGTGTACGCGTATGCGCCTGACGTTTGTTGACCCTGTGCTTTTAGCACCGCTTTAATTGCACGGTGTACAACTAAATCTGGGTAACGACGAATAGGCGATGTAAAGTGCGCATAAGCCGATAACGCCAAACCAAAGTGACCTATGTTATCTGGCTGATAAACAGCTTGTTTCATTGAGCGCAGCAGCATAGTTTGAATAAGCTCGGCCTCTGGGCGCTCGCCTAATTTAGCTAATATTTGTGTAATTTCTTTAGGCGTTGGTTCGTCGCCTAATGTGCTCTGAATCCCTAACTCAGTTAAAAACTGTGTAAAGTTACCAAGCTTTTCGCTGTCGGGTTCATCATGCACACGGTAAAGTGCACTGGCCTCGTGCTTTTCGAGTAATTTAGCCGCTGACACATTGGCTAAAATCATACATTCTTCAATGAGTTTGTGCGCGTCGTTGCGGATAACAGGCACAATAGACTCTATTTTACGGTGTGCATTAAATACAAAGCGCGTTTCGAGTGTTTCAAATTCAATAGCACCACGCTCTTGGCGTGCTGATTTAAGCGCCATGTACATTTGCTGTAAATCAGTTAAATGTGGCACTACGGGTGCGTATTCTTCGCGAAGCTTTTCGTCATTTTGTAAAATGGCGTTTACTTTAGTGTAAGTTAAACGGGCGTGAGAATTCATCACCGCTTCGTAAAATTTATAACCCGACAATTTACCTGCCGCTGATACGGTCATTTCAGCAACCATACAAAGGCGGTCTACTTTAGGGTTAAGCGAACACAACCCGTTAGACAGTACTTTTGGTAGCATTGGAATAACTTGCTCAGGAAAATACACTGAGTTACCACGTGCAATGGCTTCTTTGTTAAGTGGTGTATTCATGCCTACATAATGCGACACATCGGCAATAGCAACCCATAAACGCCAACCGCCTGATTTTTTAGGCTCACAGTACACTGCGTCGTCAAAGTCGCGGGCGTCTTCGCCATCTATCGTAACAAGCGGTAAGTCGCGTAAATCTACGCGGCCTTGTTTGTCTCCATCTTCTACAAATTCGCCTAAGTGGGCGACTTGTGCGTCAACTTCTTCTGGCCAAACATGCGGAATGTCGTGATTACGAAGGGCAACTTCAATTTCCATACCTGGTGCTAAATGCTCACCTAGTACATCAACCACTTTACCTACTGCGTTCATATTGCGGCTAGGATTTTGAGTGATTTTAACCTGCACCATTTGGTTGTGGCGGGCACCGTTTTCGTTGCCTGGTAAAATCATGATGTCTTGCGTAATACGCGGATCTTCAGCGACTACAACTGCAACACCATGCTCAACAAAATAACGCCCTACAATAGGGGCGCGCTCGTTGGTAAGCACTTTAATAATACGGGCATCGCATTTTGAGCCAGAGCCACGTTTTGTACCTTTAGCTAGTACAATGTCGCCATGTAACACCATGTTCATTTGATGTTTGGCAATAAACCAATCTTTGCTCTCGCCTTCAACTTCTAAAAAGCCAAAACCGTCTCTGTGGCCTATTACTTTACCTTTGGTTAAACCGGCTTCGTCAATAAGTGCATAACATTTAAATTTATTAAAATATAACTGACCATCACGCTCCATGGCACGAAGGCGACGTTTAAATGCAATTTGACGCTCTTCATCATTAACGGCTAGTTCTTCACATAATTGTGCGTAGTTAGCTGGTTTTGAACGCTCTTGAAGATGAGTAAGTATAAACTCACGGCTAGGGACGGGGTTTTCGTACTTTTCTTGTTCTCGACTGAGATTTGGATCTTGGTTTGACATTCACTATCTTGTTAGTTGGTTATGAAGGTTATTTTAACCCATATACGTAAAATGAGACAGGTAAAAGCACTTAATATTTAAACAAAGCTCACCTATCGGTTATTTAGCTTTTTAAACTTAGCGTACAGGGCCTTAATATGTCCTTAATTATGCAGCTTAATTGTGTCATTGTGATTAAGCTGCATCAGTGACTAAGCCATTACTTAGTTTTATGAAGATTTTTGTATAACATTTTACTGACGTTATCGATAAAAGCGGGGTCTTCTTCTTTAATAGTTTGCAAGATGTGTTTGTTCATTTGCGATTTGTTTTGAGCGTAAATCCAACGGTTTTTATTAAACTGCGCTGCAAATTCAAGTACACCGGCTTGCAGTTCGTCACTGTTAGAAAATACAGCTTCTATAACGTTGTTCTCAAACAGTTGTTGTGCCCCCACCCGTTCGCCCGTCATTGCTAGCCTATTAAAGAAGGTTTGCGGTATCGCTTTATTAATAATAGGAAACATAGACGGTACAAAAGGCACCAGTACATCAACTTCAGGAAAGCAAAAAAAGCCTTTGTCTGATTTCATAAATCTAAAATCACAGGCACAGGCAAGCACGGCTCCATTACCATAAGTATGACCATTGAGGGCTGCAATAATAGGCATAGGAAACGTAACAATACGTTGTAGCAACTGTGTTATTTGCAACATAAAGTCAGAAATAGCCGCTGGTAAAATGCTTGGGTTTGCCATCCACTCAAGGTCAATACCCAACGACCAGCTTTTGTCGCTTGCTGAGGTAAGTACCACCGAGTGAATGCTTTTATCAGCCTCTATATGATCAAGGTGTAAATTAAATTCAGCCAAAAACGCTGGATTGTGTCGATTTTCTGCGGTGTTCATTGTTAAAACTGCGACACTGTTTTTTACTGTTAAATCTATTAAATTTGCCATTTAACCCTCTTTTTGCGAATTTTAAGCTTACTTTAAGCGTTGTTCGTTACTTTTGTTGTTATGACTAACATAGTAAGGGTTTGTGTTAAATTTATAAACCTTAATCACATGTGTTTATAACCACCCTTTTTGTTTAGCTATACGTGCTGCGTCGATTCGGTTTGTTGCATTAAGTTTGGCAATTGCGTCTGACAGGTAGTTACGCGTTGTGCCTTCACTTATAAATAACTGTGTGGCTATTTCGCTCGTTTTAAGTCCATCGCTTGCAAGCTTTAATGCTTTTCGCTCTTTGTCGGTAAGTGGATCGGCGTCGTCTAGAGCGTTAATTGCAAGCTCTGGGTCAATCACTTTTTGCCCTTGCATTACCTTTTTGAGTGCGTTGATTAGCTCGTCACTCGGGGCTTCTTTTAATATAAATCCTTTAACACCGGCACTTAACGAGCGCCTAATATACCCAGCGCGTGAAAATGTGGTCATGATCACCATTTTTATAGCCGGAAATTGCATTGCTATTTTTTCACTAAGTTCTATGCCGTTCATTTTAGGCATTTCAATATCGGTTAAAATAATATCTGGCATTGCATCTTCATCAAGCGCATTAATAGCATTTAGAGCATCTAGCCCGTTGCTTGCTTGGCCAATTACGTCAATATTAAAATCTAGGCTAAGTAGTGCACTAACAGCGTCACGCACTAGCGCCTGATCTTCCACTAAAAATATTTTGATCATTGTAAATCCTCAGATGAAATTGGCAGTACTACGTTTAATGTAAATTGTTCACCACAGGTAAAAGTTGCACTACCTTGTATTTGCTCTGCTCGTTCTTTTATACCGTTTAAACCGTTGCCTGCCTCGAGCCTGCCACAGGGTGCATTATCTATTACTTCAATAAGTAATTGCTGAGGTGTTTGCTTAATTGTTATAGCGCTGTTTTTAGTTGAACTATGGCGTAGTAAGTTAGTGACTGACTCTTTAATTATTAAACTAGCAATGCCCTCTACCTTGGCAGGTAGCACTGATAACTCAACGTTAAACGTAATATTAAAATCTTGCTCTAATAACCGTTGTTTTAACTGAGCAACTTGGCTTACCAAATTAAGCTCTTTTAAGTCGCTTACGGCACTGCGTACATCGCTAAGTAGCTGCCTTGCAAGGTCTGCTACTTGGGCTATTTCGTTGTTTGCTTGCTCGTAGCGCTCACCTTGGTTTAGCTTATTAGCCAGCTCGGCCTTTAATGCAATAGATGAGAGTGAGTGGCCTAAAATATCGTGTAGGTCACGCGCTATACGTTCACGCTCAGCAATAGCAGCTAATTGCTCTAATTGGTTTGCACTTTCTTGCTCGCGCTTTTTATGGTCGCGTTCTCTTTTTGCTGCAATTCCATAACTAAATAAGGCGGCACATAATATTAAGGCCACAGCCAAAAAGTATTGAAGCTTTCCCATATCGCTTAAATACGAACTTGTAAAAAGCGCCACCACAATGGCTAATGCAGCATAAAACCGCTGTTTTAAGTTATAACTATACCCAGCTACATAGGCAACAAAGCCATATAAGGTAGGTGTGCCGGAGGTAAAAAAAGTGGCGCTAAAACAAATAGCGAGCAAGGCTAAAAATAAGGTGGTTATTTTTGTGTTATCGCAGTTAATTGCTTTTACATACAAGATAATAAAGGCAATATAAAAAGCTAAACATAGGCCCATTTGGCTTTTTGTAAATTGGTCAAAATTAATAATTAATGGCAGTAAGTAAAAGCCTGTAAAAATTAAATGGCCGTATTTCCAAAACGTTTTATCCGTTTGATGAGAAAAGCTACTTTGCGAACTCATGCTAGCACCTCTGGTGTATTATTTTTATTTAAAGCACTCTTTTTATTAATAAATATAGATACCACAAAAATGCTTATCAGCATAAAATAATCAATGTAATTAATAGTAAAATTAAGCGAATCAAAAAACTCGCTAATATCAAGACTCATTAAAACTAAACTATTCATAGCACTCTCCTGTTAAGTAGGATAACTATGCCAGTACGTAAAAATAATAAGAGTGTGAAGTGTCATTAACTTTGCTGACATTTGTCATGTTTCAAAAAATTCATCTTATTGACGCCCCCTCGGTGATAACATATTAAAAAAAGGAGATGATGTTTAAATGCAGCCACAACAGCAAAGCTTAATTTACCTACATATTGCCGTGTTACTTTTTGGGGGAACCGCCCTTTTTGCCAAACTCATTGGTTTAAATGCTCTGGATATTACAGTTTACCGAACAGCTATTGCTGGTATGGCAATATTGGCAATGCTTTCATTCGGGAAAAAACAAATTAAGTTAAACAATCCCAAAGACTACCTTATTGCTTTATTTTTAGGTGTTACAGTAGGGCTACATTGGGTGACTTATTTTGCAGGTATGCAAATGGCAGGCATAACCATTGGTATGCTTGCATTTTTTAGCTACCCAGTAATGACCGTGTTTTTAGAGCCTTTATTTAATAAAAGTAAACCTCAAGCAAAAGATATAATAAGCGCTGGCGTAGTTGTTTTGGGTATTTATTTATTGGTACCAAGTGCTGATTTAGGTGACGATGTAACACTTGGTGTTATTACTGGCGTGGTATCTGCGTTGTTTTTCTCTGTCAGAAACATTACTCACAAACGCTATTTTAGCCAATACGGCGGCCCACAGACGATGTTTTACCAAACCTTGGTAGCGAGCATAATGCTGTGCGCATTTATTGAAGTGCCAGTGTACGAGGTGAGTAATCAAGATCTTGTATTAATTGCCGTCGCTGGCATTATATTTACCGCTACACCGCACTCGCTATTTGCAGCAAGCCTAAAACATTTATCAGCCGCAACGGCAGGGCTAATTTCATGCTTACAACCGTTGTACGGTACTATTTTGGCTATTATTATTGTTCACGAACGCCCAACATTAATGACCCTGATTGGCGGCGCACTTATTGTAAGCGCTGCATGCTTTGAAACATGGTCAATAACCAAGAAGGCTCGACAATGAAAATTTTTGCACACAGGGGTGCTAGCGGGCACTTTCCCGAAAACACTAAAAGCGCCATTTTAGAAGCCTTAAATATGGGTGTAGACGGCATTGAAGTAGATATTCAAAGCGCTACCGATGATTACATGCTAATACATGACTCGTGGCTAGACAGAACCACCAACGGAAAAGGCAAAGTTAGTGAGTTTGATGCAGCAACCCTTACAAAACTTGATGCGGGTAATGGCGAATGTATACCAAGGCTACAACAGTTATTTGATTGGAATAACAATAAAACCTTACTTAATTTAGAACTTAAGCATACCTTTGAACTTGAAAAGTTTGCTGACCAGCTTGAACGTAATATCAGTGCGGGAACCATTTCATGTGCTAATATTTTAGTATCATCGTTTGATCATCATCAATTACAATGGCTTAAAAAGCGTTTACCCTGCTTAAAAATAGGCGCTTTAACGTCTTCTATTCCAATTAATTATGCAAAGTTTGCACAAGACTTAAATGCATTTAGTGTGCATGTAGATAAAAATTTTATTAACAAAGCGTTTGTAGATGATGCTAAAAAACGCGGGCTTGAAGTTTACGCTTATACAGTGGATAAACAACAAGATATTGCACTTATGCGTGACTTCGGTTTAGACGGGATTTTTACTAACTTTCCCATGCAATCCAAGGCATATTTGCTATCGTTAGCTGATAAATAGAGTCGCTTATACCTTGCAAATGCCTGCGTAAAAGCGTTCAAACATAGGTTTAAGCAAGATGAGTGGCTTAATGAAAATTTATAATTATATCGAACAAACATTCTTTTTTACTCTAACGCGTAAAATTGTTGGTAACTTGAGTTTTGTTTTTTTGTTTCAGGCTATTACTTTATTTTGGCTTTATGACAGCTTAAGTGAGCAACAAAATCTTGGCCTTTTTTGGCTACTAACCTTAGTTATTATTTCAGGCTTTGCGTTTACGCTTTTTTATATGCGCTTTTTGATTGTTCGCCCTGTAAAAGCTATGTGCGATACGCTTATTAAAATTAATCAACAAGATGCCAATTTAAACGCTAAACTTCCGCATTTTTCATACGACGAATTTAAAACGTTAAGTACGCAATATAACGATTTTACAAGCCACTTAAGCCAATTACTTAACACGACTTACACAAGCGCTGAAGCCAGCGCACAAAGTAATAAAGCCGCAACTGAGTCAATGCAAAGTACGGAAAATTCGAGCGAACAGCAAATTACCTTAAGTCATACAATTATTGATGCCAGTAACCAAATAACACAAAGCTTGCAAAATATTGTGGGCAATACCGACAGTGTTCATACTGTAAATAATGAGCACTTAGCCTTTGTAAAACTCTCAGCTCAAGATCTGAGCTCTCTGGTTGAGAAAGTGCAGTTAATAACTGATATGTTAGGCAGTTTTGCGAGCACCGTTGATGGCTTGAAGGAAAACAGTGAGAATATTCGCAGTATTTTAAAAATGGTTGAGGAGTTTTCTGATCAAACTAACTTACTCGCGCTTAACGCCGCGATAGAAGCTGCGCGAGCAGGAGAAGCCGGGCGTGGTTTTGCTGTTGTTGCTGATGAAGTACGTACCCTCTCGGTTAAAGTAAGTGGAGCTACTCGCCAAATCAGTGATTTTATAACCCAAATGAATGATTTGGTCAGTGAAACAAATAAAGAGTCAGAGCAACTTATTAACCATTCTAAAAATGCACAAAGTTCAATTTGTTCAACCTCTGAAGGGTTTAGTAAAATGCTTAATGAATTTGAGAGTAATCAACAGCAATTACAGCAAATTGCCAGTGCAGTGCATTTATTAGAGGATACGCAAAATTTAACCCATCAATCAGTAGAGCAAATTGTTGAATTAGGCGAGCAGGCTAAACAGCAAATAGACACCGCTCTTGCCGACAGCCAATTATCGCAAGAGTTAAGCTTACAAACACAGCAGCAATTGAAGCGCTTTGTACTTTAATTTTTATCATAAACGCGGTTTACGCTTAAACACCTATTGATGCGTAAATCTCAACACACCCCTGTAATTATGCTAAATTACAGGGCGATTATTTAATATGCGTGAATATGTGTGAGCAACCTAACTCCTGACTACCCTAAATTAGCCCAGCAAATAAAAGCATGGGGAAAAGAACTCGGCTTTAGCGAAGTAGGGATCACTGATATAGATTTGACTAAGCATGAACAACAGCTTCAGCGTTGGCTTGACGCCGGGTTTCATGGCTCAATGGATTATATGGCGGCACATGGAATGAAACGCGCTCGCCCTGACGAGCTTATTCCCGGCACACAACGTGTTATATCGGTAAAAATGAACTACCTGCCCCCCGATGCTGGCTTTGCTAAAACATTAAAAAACAAACAAAAAGCCTATATTAGCCGTTACGCACTTGGCCGAGACTACCATAAATTAATTCGTAATCGATTAAAAAAGCTCGGCCAAAAAATAGAACAAGAAGTAGGTGAATATGGTTTTAGACCCTTTGTTGATTCAGCCCCTGTATTAGAGCGCCAATTGGCTGAAAAAGCGGGGCTGGGCTGGCGTGGCAAACATTCATTACTAATAAACAAAGAAGCTGGATCGTGGTTTTTTTTAGGTGAATTGTTTATTGATTTACCTTTACCTGTTGATAATGAAAATACCTTTGAAGGCTGCGGTAAGTGTGTAGCCTGCATAACTTTATGTCCTACAGGTGCAATTGTAGAACCTTATGTGGTTGATGCGCGTAAGTGTATTTCATACTTAACAATAGAACACCAAGGCCCTATTCCTGAGCAATACAGAACTTTATTAGGTAACCGAGTTTATGGCTGCGACGACTGTCAATTAGTTTGCCCGTGGAACCGCTATGGACAAATAACCGACGAACGAGACTTTCATCCGCGTACGCAGTTAAAAGACAAAGACTTACTTGAGCTGTTTAGTTGGGATGAAACCACATTTTTAAAAAATACCGAAGGCAGCTCAATTCGCCGAATTGGACATGAACGTTGGTTACGTAATTTAGCCGTTGGTTTAGGTAATGCAAACTTTGACCCTGACATTATTAGCGCGTTAGAACAAAAAATTGATGGTTGTAGTGATCTAGTAAAAGAGCATATTCAATGGGCACTGGATCAGCAAAACAATAAACAACCCTCACTTAGAAAAACGCAAAGACTTATTAGGATAGTGGAAAAAGGCTTACCACGAGATGCATAAATTCATAGAAGCCTATTTAGTACTAAAGCAAATCAGAGCTATTGGAGTGTGATTATTCGCCATTATAGGGCGATAAACCTGATATTAATGGCAAACAAGCCCTAAAAGTAAGTCTATGTGTTTATTATTGGCTATGGTTTAGCAGTATCGAAAGCTCTGTTTCAATGTCTGCGAACGCCTCTTTTACTTGAATAACAGACTCCTCGCGGGCTACAGAATTTTGAATTGTTTCATCTACTTTTTTATAGATAAAAATTTCTTGGTCTTCGTCTAAACCCATTGTTGGAATTCTAACCTCAAGCTCTTCCTGAAGTTTTTTAAATACTTGTTCGTTGTTTAAGCGATTTTCATTAAGTAAATCTATCAAACCATGAAATTTACTGTGTACTGTACTTGCTACTGCGTTTAGTTTTACCTGCTGCGCATCTAATAAGTTCTTAGTTATTATGGCGCGTAACTGCTGCTCTGTAACACTAACAATAAAGCACACGTGATCGCGTATTCTGCCGTGTTTATCAGGATCGTGTCCTGGCATGTTTAAGATGAGTAAACTAATTAGCTCGTAGTTAACTAATAAGCGCTGCGAAAACTCATGCAAACGGCCTTTGTTTTTAAGCATTTCAAATAGCTCGATCACAATAGGCGAGCAAACACCATGTAAAGCATAATGTTTAACAATAGAGTCGTATCTAAATTCTACATTACTTTGTAAATCAAAAGATTGTAGGCAATCAATAAGTGCTTTTGCTAAATCGTCTGGGTTAGTTATGAGTGCTATGCTTTCTACGTAGTTGACTATTTGCCCCATTTCGCTGCTGTTAGCCATAGCATTGAACGCGGTTGAAGTTGCCGCTTCTACTTGTTTTTCTAGACTTTGTTTCTCTACTAATACTTGGTTTAGATTTTTTAATTTAGATCTAAGCTCATCATGCCCAAATGGTTTTACTATGTAATCTTCAGCGCCGGCTGAGTAGCCTTCCATGCGCTCCTCCACAGTTCCTCTTGCAGATACAAACATAACAATAATATGTGCGGTATTTGGGTTTAATTTAAGTGTTTTACACACTTCGTAACCACTCATCTTCGGCATGCTTACGTCAAGTAAAATAACTTGAGGCATATAGTCCTCAACCATATCCAAGCACTCAGGGCCACTGTTGGCTAGCCTTAACTCAAAATCTAAGTCTTCTAAAATTTCTTCAATTATTTCAAGGTTAAAGGGCTCGTCATCTACTGCTAGTATTTTTGTTAAAGCCATAACTAAATCATCCTTTTAAATTCAAAAATAAATTGTATAAACATAAACAACTTACTGTTTTAGCGTACTTTTATTCATCGACTAGGTGTTCGTCTAAATTTATTTCAAGTGGTAATTTTATATGTACTGTGGCACCACCATTGGTATTATTACACGCGCTAATTTGACCTTGATGCAACGATACAAATTCTCGGCAAAGTGCTAAACCTAGCCCCGTACCACCTGCACCACTGTTTGTTTTACTGCTTTGCACAAACTTTGTGAAAATATGATCAAGCTCATCTTCAGGAATACCTATACCGCTATCAATGACTTCAATATCAGCAAATTGGCCATCCGATGCTAATTTAAGCGTGATGTTACTTTTGGGCTCACTAAACTTTAATGCATTGCCTAATACGTTGCGCAACAACTGATTTATTTGCTCTTCATCGCATTGCACAATGACCGGTGAATCTGGCGCAGGAAAAATAATATTAATTTGTTTTTCCATCGCCGTGCCCGACACATCGTCAATGCTTGTTTTAATAATGCTTTCTAAATTATGAGGGCGCGGGTTAAACGGAAATTTACCTACATCAAGCTTTGATAAATCAAGAAGGTTATTTAACAAAGATAGCAGCCTATCGCCACTACACTCGATACGAGATAAGTATTTTAGTAACTTTTCTCTAGCAAAGTCGCCAGCTTCTAGCTTATCGAGTCCAAAGCGTGCAAAACTTAAAATTGAGTGCATGGGGGTTCGCAGCTCATGTGACATATTTGCTAAGAAGTCTGATTTACTTAAATTTGCCGCTTCGGCTACATTTTTAGCATGCTCTAACTGCGATGTACGGGCTTTGACCTCTTCTTCTAGTAACCCTTTAGCTTCTTGAAGTAGCTCTTCTTTTTGTTTTAAGTGAGTTACATTTTTGAAAATTACAGCCAGTGCAATCTCACCATGGTGATCTATTTCGTTAAAAGAGCCAAACAAAGGCACTGTGCCACCGCTTTTAATGGGTAGACGTAAATCGTAACTGAACTGACGATTGCTGTTTAATGTTGAAATTTTTTCTTTGATTCCAGCAATCGAATCGTTATCTAAAAAATCAAATAACGATTTACCAGAAAGCCCGCTAAACGGTAGATCTAAAAGTCTTAAGCAAGCGTCATTTGCTTCAATAATTTGACCGTTGCGTTTAAATAGCATGATAGCGTCAGGGGTGTGTTTATAAATAACTTGTAGCAAGCTGTCTTTTTCTATTAGTGCATCGACAGTTTCTTGAAGGCGCTCAACTAACTCGGCATTGCGGCGTTTTAATAATTCAGTTTGCCAAAGCTTATGCACTGATTGCAGTAAAATATTTTCATTGAGCGGTTTAATCAGTACGTCTTCAACACCTTGGCGAATAGCTTCAATCATTGAAACTTGGTCAGGGCGGGAAGTGAAAAGCAAGCACCGTGCATTTGGTTGCGACACTTTTAATTTTGAAAATATTTGAAGACCAGTCGCTTCACCGAGGCTAAAATCGCTAATTAAAATATCGATTTTATTACTTTTTGCAATAGTGAGTGCGTCATTTAAGCTGCTTGCCGTAAGGGTTTTAATATGTGCGCCAATTAAATTGCTCTTCATATTATCAAGGCGATTTTGGATATGATCGACCAACAATATAGTGGGCAGTTGCATCATATGGTTAGAGTCTAGCTCTAATAAGCTTTCTAAAAGAGAGGTGATCTCTTTATTAGAGAAGAAAGGATAAACAACCGTAGCATCAGGTACTATTTTATTTAGGCCAGCAAATGCGGTTAACTGCTCTGTATTTTCGGTTTTAGGGGCAAGTAATAATAAACGCCCATGAGATAGTTTATCAATTAGCGGCTTAATAGGGGCAACCGGCACGCCGTGAGCTATAACAACTAAATCGTAATTTTCGGCGTGAGTAAACATCTCAAGCATAGAGAAATGAATCAGCTCAACATTACACCCAATGAGCTCTAAGAGTACTTTTACTCTCATTGCTATGATGGTGCTGCTGTCTATGATTAATATTTTTCTAGCCATTAAACTACACTTACAACCAATAAAATTAATATGTTACCAGCGTAGTATAAAAACACGAAAATAACACACATTCCTGTGCGTTATTTGTAAACAAATATGACCAATAAATAAGCGTAACTTATTCTAAATGCTTACCAAATATGGTTAGGCTGTATAAGTTATTATCCATAACGGCAACGTTTGGTAACTCCCCCCACACATCAAAACCAAAGTGCTTAAATAACTTTACGCTTGGCAAATTATGGCTAAAAATAAAGCCAAGTAACACGTTAATATCAAGCTTTTTAGCCTCCGATTGCGCAAACTGCATTAACTTTTTACCCAAGCCTTTACCTTGTGCATTTTTAGTTATGTAAATGCTCATTTCTACGGTTCCGTCGTAAGCAGGGCGTCCGTAAAACGATTTATAACTCACCCAGGCAAGTACAGTATCGTTTTCGCAATACACATAAATTGGGCGTTTTTGTGTATGACTATTAAACCAATCTTTTTTTTCTTCAACGGTTACTTCTTCGGTATCTGCCGTTACCATTCGCCCTTCTATGGTTTCGTTATAAATGGCGACAATATCATTAAGGTCGTCAATAGTTGCTAAGCGAGTTGTCATAGTAAATTTAAGTGGTTGATCAATTTCCTCCATATTAGCGTATGATCAGCCAATCAAACAATCGGATAGTTAGGTAATATAATGCTTAAAAAAATGATAATAGGGTTTACTGCGTTGCTGGTTAGTTCAACTTTAATGGCACAAACACAGCCAAATAATGAAGCCGTAAATCCCCAAGCCTGTGACGATTTTACTAACGTTGATATCCGAAAGCTTCGCTCTAAAGAGTCCATTAATTTATGCGACTACAAAAACAAACCTCTGTTAATTGTTAATACTGCGAGTAACTGTGGCTTCACCCCTCAGTTTGAAAGCTTAGAAAAACTACACAAAACATACAAAGACGAAGGGCTTGTAATATTGGGCTTCCCTTCTGATGACTTTTTTCAAGAAGAAGATAACGAAAAAGAAACGGCCAAAGTCTGTTTTATTAATTATGGGGTCACCTTTCCTATGTTCGCCACCAGCGAAGTGAGAGGAAGTGATGCAAATCCTATATTCAAGCATTTAAACGAGCAAACAAGTTCGCCCAATTGGAACTTTTATAAATATTTAGTATCTGCTGATCGTAAAACAATTTTACGATTTAACAGCAAAGTAAAACCAGATTCAGAAAAAATGATTAAGGCAGTGGAAAATTCCCTGTCTAAAATCTAAATTTATACTGGTACAATTTGTACAAACTAACTAGTATGGCAATACACTAGGTTAAAAAAACACCACTTATAATCAGGAGATTTTATGGCAGTGGCAAGCGCACGACACATTTTGGTAGACAGCGAAGCACAATGTTTAGACTTAAAAACAAAAATTGAACAAGGCGAAGACTTTGCTGAATTAGCAAAAGTACATTCTAATTGCCCATCAGGACAAGACGGCGGCGCTCTGGGTGAGTTTGGCCCAGGTATGATGGTTCCTGAGTTTGATAAAGTGGTTTTTTCTGCCCCAATAAACCAGGTACAGGGCCCTGTACAAACGCAATTTGGTTACCATTTACTTGAAGTTACTAGCCGTTCAGAATAAATTGAGCTTTACTGCTATTAACGTTTAATAAAAGCCGCTTTAGCGGCTTTTTTTTGGAGTGATTATGCAATTAATTGGTTCTGTTCCCTCACCTTACGTTCGTCGAATTAGAATATGGGCTCTGCAAAACAACTGTAATATAGAGCTTATAAGCTTAGACATATTTTCAGCTCAAGACCGCCCTAAAATGGCCAATAAAAACCCAGCCCGTAAAATACCTATTTTAATTGATGGTGATTTAACATTGAGCGACTCAAACTCAATAATACGCTACTTATTAGAGAAAACAGGCAAATCAAAGCTAAACTGGCCGCAAGAGCACTTACTTACCACTATTAATGCCTGCAACGACTCGCTTGTTGAAATGCTATTATGCAAGCGCTCAGGTTTAGATACACAAAGCGATGCATTATTTTTTAATCTGCAAAATGAGCGAATAGAACAAACATTAAGCTTTTTAAACAATCATTTAAACGATGAACAATTTAAAAGCTGTGAATACCTCAACATCAGTTTATACTGCCTGCTTGATTGGATTAGCTTTCGTGAATTAACTGACTTTAGTCAGTACAGTGAACTTGTTGCATTTCATGCACAATTTAGCGAACGTCAATCAGCAATAGAAACTAATCCTCGTCACTAACTTAATAAGGTAAACACATGAGCGATATTGAAATTGAATCACAGCTAGTTAACTTCGTAGAAAAAGTACGTGTTAGCGAAGTCATTTGGGCACTGGGCGCAGAAGATAATGGCTTTGTAGTGTGCGACTCAAACCAATTTGACGACACTGATGTTTTACTGCTTTGGGAAAGTGAAGAAGCGGCTAAAGCGCAGTGTAAAGAAGAATGGAAAGATTACAGTCCGGTAGAAATTAACCTTGATGAATTTTTAGATGCATGGGTTGAAGATTTAAATGAGGACGACGCATTAGTTGGCATAAATTGGAATGATGACCAAGTATGTGTAGAGATTGAACCAACGGGTTTAGCTCGTGCATTAAGTGAATAATAATTTACACACAGGACCTTAAAGCCTGATAACCCGACTAGCATCTAGTGCTAGTTGGGTATAAAATAAAACATCTCACTATTTTCAAGGTATTACGTTGAAAACCCATCTTGGTCGCCGCCCTTTTTCAGCCATGGAACTGCACACTATTTATAATGGATATATATACGGTGATGTTCGACTCCCTCGCGAGCAAGCAAAACATTGGCACTTTTGGCTGCCACTAATAGCCTATTACAGCGGTGCTTACAGTGATGAAATTGGCTGTTTAACACTTGATGATCTTTGTATTATTGATGATATTTTATGTTTTAGCTTTCATACTCACGGTAAAATAAAGCCCCGCTTAGTCCCTGTACATAAAGCACTTATCGATGCAGGATTTAGCGATTATGTTGAGTTTATAAAGTCTAAAAACCACCAGCGGCTTATGTTTGATCTCCCGGCTAAAACAGGCAGATACAGTGAAAAAGTACGTATTTGGTTTTCGGGTGAAGGCGATCGTGCCGGCTATTTGCAAAAATGTGATATCCCCAACGTTGACCAGCTCGGTATGAAAACCGCCATTAGTAGCTTACGCCTTAACTTTGAACAACAAGTGCGTATTTATGCGCTTCAGGCTAACTCTAAAGATGCTTTTAATTATTTAATGGGTTTTAATGAATACCCAGATAATCAGTTTGATGAAATCAGCTTATTAAATACGGTTATTCAACAAGTACGTATTATAAATACACAACTCAGCTGGCAACGTTTTCTATCACGCGAAAGTCACTGACAAACTTTGTTACTATTTACCATCAAAGCCACTTCTTAAATCAATTACGCGCCTCACAAAAACTGGTAGGATAAACTGTACCCATAAAATCTGGGCGTTTCTAACAATAAACAAGGGATCACTATGTTTCTTAAAAGCCTCTTAACTGTGAGTGTTGCGCTAGCAATAAATGCAGCAAACGCTAACGAATTCGTTATCGAAAAACTCGCAAAACCAAGTTCGCAAAATGTATCGCTAACGCTCGACCCAAGCAAAGATACATTCACAGGGATGACTGAAATTGCCTTAGAAGTATTAAAACCAACACATTACATTGAGCTAAACGGTGTGGATTATGCTGTAAAAATGGCGCAACTTTTAGGTAAAGAAAACTGTGACTTAAGTAATGAAATACTTAAAACAGGTAAAGTTAAATTTAGCTGTGATGAAAAAATTCAACCAGGTAAATACACACTTAATATTGATTTTTCTGCTCCCTACAACCGCCAAAGTGTGGGGTTATACAAAACATTGGATCAAGGTACACCTTACCTATTTACCCAATTTGAAATGAGTGATGCACGTCGTGCCTTCCCCGTTTTTGATGAACCAAGCTATAAAATTCCTTTTCAGTTAACAATAACGGCTCCAAGTTCACAAAAAGTATATGCCAATACACCAGAACTAAAAACAACAATAAATGGTGATATGACGACCCACTTTTTTGATAAAACACCGCCTATTCCATCGTATTTAGTTGCAATGGCTGTTGGCCCGTTTGAAGAAATAGACATTGAAGGGATGCCCATTCCTGGGCGTGTTATTACTCCTCAAGGTAAAATTCATTTAGCCGAATATGCTAAAGATAATATGCCGCGCGTACTTGCAGCATTAGAAGAGTATTTTGGTATTCCTTATGTTTATAAAAAACTAGACTCAGTTGCCGTGCCTGAATTTCCATTTGGCGCAATGGAAAACTCAGGCTTAGTAACTTACCGCGAAGACATTTTACTCGTTGATTTAGCAGCAGCGACACGCAGTAAGAAACAACGTAACGTATCTATTATTGCTCACGAACTAGCACACCAATGGTACGGTAACTTGGTAACCATGAAGTGGTGGAATGACCTGTGGTTAAACGAAGCGTTTGCAAGCTGGATGGCAGCTAAAATGACCAAGCAGCTAAATCCTGAGTTTGAATCACATTTAGACTTACCACAAAATAACGTAATGGCATTAGACGCCCGCTTAAGCACTAAGCCTATTCGTAAGCCAATTAAAACCGAAGCTGACATTATGGACGGTTTAGGCCTTGCATACAGTAAAGGTAGCTCAGTACTTGCAATGGTTGAAAACTGGATTGGCGAAGAAGCATTCCAAAAAGGGATTCAGCGTTACTTAAAAGACTTCTCTTATAAAAATGCAGAAGCGGCTGACTTATGGCAAGCACTAGGTAAAGCATCAAATAAAGATGTAGCCAGTGTTTTAAAATCATTTATCGAGCAGTCTTCTTTCCCTCTTGTGAGTGTTAAACAGCAAGGCAAAAAAGTAACCATTTCACAAAGCCGCTTTGTAAATGCAGGTGTTGATGCGCCAGCACAACTTTGGAATGTGCCAGTAACGATTAAATACGGTGCAGGCGACAACGTTAAAACAGCCAGTGTTTTACTAAACAAACAAAGCCAAACGCTTGATTTAGATTTTGCACCAGAGTGGATTTACCCTGACCAAGGTGCTCTTGGCTACTACCGCTGGGTAATGGATGATGCGCAATTTAACGCATTAATTGAAAACGCGCCAACAGTGCTGACTGACCGCGAACGTTTAGCGCTATTATCGGCCACCGATGCACTGCTTAAGGCTGGCGTTATCTCTGCCGCCAAGTTAATGCAAACACTTGAAGTATTTGTAAGTGACAGCCACCCTCGTGTAGCAAATACTGCACTGGGCTACTTAGTATCGCAGCAACGTACGTTCAAAGATGAAAGCAATAAAGACTTATGGCCTGCATTTATCCGCGATGCAGTGACTCCTGCTGCTAAAAAATATGGTTTAGAGGCAAAAATTGACGAAGATGGTGCAGTGTCGCAACTTCGTGCAGCCGTTATATCACGCTTAGGCTTTGATGGCGAAGACCAAAACGTAATCAATAAAGCCAAAGAACAAACGCAAGTGTATTTAACTAATCCACAAAAAGTAGACCCATACTTAGCAGGTGTTTATTTAAGACTCGCTGCTTTTCATGGTGATAAAGCCTTGCTTGATCAATTCATGACAACATTTAAAACGACTAAAGACCCACAAGTGCGCACTAACATGCTAGCTGCTATGGGCTTTTTTGGTGAGTCTGAATTACAAAATGCGGTTCTGGCTTACAGCTTAACTGATGAAGTAACCGCCTCTGATATGCGTACTATTTTATCTGGGCAAAGTTACACAGAAGAGCGCCAAGCATTATTTATCGATTGGGTTTATAACAATTACGATAAAGTAACAGCAAGTTTACCGCCGTTCTTTATTCCTAATTTACCGTACTTTACAACCGTAGGCTGTGATGCCAAAAGCTTAGCAACCACTCAAAACTTCTTTAACGATAAAATTTCAGAAGTGCCTGGGTACAGCCGTACATTGAGTAAACTAGAAGAAAGTACGCTTGATTGTATTGCACTAAAAAAACGCGAGCTTGATTCGGTTAATAGCTTCTTAAACAGTAAATAACCACTATGTGATTAAGCTATAAAAAAGCCGCTGAGTATTCACTCAGCGGCTTTATAATTTTAGGGCGAAACTAATTAACTCAAATTACGGATAAAAAACTTCTTAACTAAAGTTCAGATTAATTACCAATGATCATCGTCAACTTAGCAATAAAGTCTTTTGCAGCTTGCTCTGAATTTATTTTAAATGCGACACCATAATGAATTGGTTGAGCGCTTTTATATATACGAGTTGGAAAACGGGTCATTTCACTACTATGAAAATACCCTTGTGCACGTGTTACACCATCTATGTCATTAAAGTCATCGCTAAACACTTCAAACGCAGGGCGAATCACTATTTTACCTTTACCGCTTTCACTGTGAGTGTAAAAGGCCTCTTTAGAATTAACTAACATGTATTCAGCAATGTTTTTAATTTTAAAATTACTTCTGCATTGTAGTTTTATAAGCTGCTCTGTTAACTCATCTGCACTGTACGCCATGTTTATCCCTATTCGTTAATTTGCGTATCACCTTAACGCATACGCAGTTTGAAGTCTTACTTTATTGTGTTACGTCGCATACAAATGCAAGCTTATCATTGTTGTAACTCATTCGGGTGATATTAGTTTCGCAGTAAGTGCTTAAATCAAGCCATTGCGATATCTCATTACTGCCATCGAGCTTACGTTGATAAACACGATTTTTAATAGCGTAAGCAATTGTTTTATCATCTTTTAAAATGAAGTCTTGTACCTGAGTGGGTAGCCTTAATAAATCGCCTACTTGTTTATTTTGTGGATTAAAGCTCGCTAAAATATGCTCATCATTTTTAGTGTAACTAAATAAAAACATCGCCGCGTTGTGGTTATAAATAAGTGTACGAGAAATATCACTGGCGGCTATTTCACCTCTAGCAGCGTCTACTGAGGTGTATTGAAGCGTATGCGGCTGACCTAAAATAAACATCACTAAATCGTTTTTAATGCCCCAAGCATGGTAGCCAACAGGCTCTATCCAATCAAAAATACGACTAGGCGCACTTTGTGTATCAAGCGGATACTGCCACAACTTTTGTTTTGAGTCGGCCTCTACAACAATGGCTGACAAACTTGTTTTATTAGGCATTAACGTTGGCGAATACTCACTGACAGGTGTATTTGTTAAGTTAGTTATTTCACGTGTTGTTAAATTGTAGTGTGCAATATCGGTTTGGCTTTGGTTATTAGTTAATACCTCATGGGTAAAGTATAAATCGTCATTAATTAAGTAAGGCTGGTTATTGTAACTTGTTTTGTCGCTTACTATGGTCACTTGAACACCATATGGCGTATCTAAATCAGCAAGTAATATTTGGCTTTTAGGCATGTTAGCGTGTGCACAACCTGCGGCTAACGCACTTAATGAAAAGAAGCTAAGTAGTGGTTTTAAAAGTTTCATGCTTTCTCTCGTTTTAATTTTAAGCACCTCATGATAACGTTATTTGCTGATGGCGTCACTTGAGCTTAGTCAGTCAACACGTAAGATACCCAAACGACTTAAAAAAGTGTTAAGTTTAGTCTGGTTATATAGCCTGGTCCTAAAAAAGAGAATTAACATGTCAGCTAAAAATCCTATCATTGCAATTACTGGTTCATCGGGTGCGGGTACAACCACCACGACCAATGCCATTAAGCACATTTTTCGTAGCCTAAATATTCAGGCAGCATTTATTGAAGGTGATAGTTTTCATCGTTATACACGCCCCGAAATGGACAAAAAAATACGCGAAGCCCAACAAGAAAGTAAACATATTAGTTATTTTGGCCGTGAAGCTAACGACTTTGGCGCCCTTGAATCGTTATTTAGTAATTATGGTGAAACAGGGCAAGGCAAATTGCGCCGCTACTTGCACACCTTTGATGAAGCTGTACCTTATAACCAACTGCCAGGCACATTTACTCCTTGGCAAGACCTTGAGCATAATACAGATATTTTGTTCTACGAAGGTTTGCATGGCGGAGTTGTTGACCAAGACGTTGATGTAGCCAAGCATGTTGATTTACTCATAGGCATGGTGCCTATTATTAATCTTGAGTGGATACAAAAGCTAATCCGCGATACTTCAGAGCGTGGCCACTCTCGCGAAGCCGTGATGGGGTCAATTGTGCGTAGTATGGACGATTACATAAATCATATTACCCCTCAGTTTTCACGAACGCATATTAACTTTCAGCGTGTGCCTACCGTTGATACATCAAACCCATTTAGCGCAAAAGACATTCCATCACTTGATGAAAGCTTTGTTGTGATCCGCTTTAGAGGCATTGAAGATGTTGATTTTCCTTATTATCTGAGAATGATTGAAGGTAGCTTTATGTCGCGTATTAATACGCTGGTAGTACCGGGCGGTAAAATGGGCCTTGCAATGGAGCTTGTATTAACACCGCTGATAAAAGATATTATTATGAAAAAGCGCGCACTAGAGAACCTTGCTCCGCTTGATTTACCTATTTAGTATTATCGCTCTGGTGCTCTTTTTTGTTTAACAGAAGTCACGTACACTGCTGATTTTACTCAATACGAGATCAGCATGTCATCATTGTTAAAAGTTATAGTTGGATCTAAAAATCCAGTAAAAATAAATGCAGCAAAGCATATTTTTACTATGTACTTTCCAAATAACACCATTGATTGCCTAGGTGTTAACGCTCCTTCAAACGTGCCAGATCAACCTATTGGTGAAGATGAAACACGTATTGGCGCGCAAAACCGTGTTAACTATTGTAAAAAGCACCATCAAGCCGATTACTACGTGGCAATGGAAGGCGGTGCAGAGCAATTTAGCTATGGTGCAGCGACCTTTGCCTATGTTGTTATTGATAACACCACAGAACAGGTTGTAGGGCGAAGCAGTAACCTTCCATTACCCAATATACTTTTTAAAGCATTACTTAATGGCGAAGAGCTTGGCGATGTAATGGATAAAGCATTTAACACCACAAATATAAAACAAAAAGGCGGCGCCATTGGCCTGCTTACAAATAACCATGCAACACGCGAAAGTACCTATACCCAAGCACTAACTTTGGCCATGGCACCCTTTTTACATAGCGACCTTTATCGCAAATAAAATACAGGAAATTGAATGAAATACAGCTACGTGTTGTTTGATGCAGACGAAACTTTATTTAGGTTTGATATATTAGCCGGTATGACCCGTATGTTTAAAAAATACGGCGTTAACTTTACTAAAGACGATTACATTCACTATCAAAAAACCAATAAACAACTGTGGGTTGATTATCAAAATGGCGTTATTAGCGCTGATTACTTACAGGTAACCCGCTTTAACGAATGGTCAGCAAAATTAAATGTATCCGCTAAAGAGTTAAACGATGCATTTTTAGATGCAATGGCGCAAATTTGTGAGCCATTACCAGGTGCTGTTGAGTTGCTTAATAAATTAAAGCCTCATGCTAGGTTAGGCATCATTACTAATGGCTTTGCTCGCCTGCAAACAGTACGTTTAGAGCATACGGGTTTAAAAGATATGTTTGAATGGTTAGTTATTTCTGAGCTTGTAGGTATAGCAAAACCTAACAAAGCTATTTTTGAACATACGTTCGAACTGATGGGTAACCCAAATAAGGGTCAAATATTAATGGTGGGTGATACCGCATCAAGTGACATACTTGGCGGTAATAATGCAGGTATAGATACATGTTGGTTGCAACACCCTGGTGAACAATTACCAGAAGGAATAACCCCCACTTACACAATAACCAAATTAGAACAACTACAAGCCATTTTAGGTATTTAATTTTTAAAACTTACTATTTTAAAAGAATAGATACATAGCAAAAAAAATGACGCTAATAAGCGTCATTTTTTGTAACTGTTTTAAGTGTGTACTTTAAAATACTTGGTTAGGCTGTTGCTAACTCAAGACCGGGTGCAGGCATCGTTACAGGCGTTTCAAATGTTGCCCACTCCCACGCTGACTCGGTTGCCATTACTTTACGAAGCAACTTATTGTTTAAATCGTGACCCGACTTAAACGCAGTCACCTTACCTAAAATGTTATGGCCTGTCATAAACATGTCACCAACACAGTCTAGTATTTTGTGCTTAACGAACTCATCGCTGTAGCGCAAACCATTTGGGTTTAGTACTTTAAACTCGTCAAGTACTACTGCGCTGTCCATGCTGCCACCTAGAGCAAGGTTATTAGCATGCATGTATTCAATGTCTTTCATAAAACCAAAGGTACGAGCACGGCTAATTTCTTCAGTAAAGCTTTGAGCGGTGATGTCTAAACCAACACGCTGACGACTTTCGTTAATAGCCGGGTGATCAAAAGCAATTTCAAAGTCGATGTGAAAACCGTCGTACGGTTCTACTTCGGCCCATTTGTCACCTTCTTCAATACGTACTTTTTCTTTAATACGAATAAAGCGTTTAGCTGCATTTTGCTCTTCAATGCCGCCTTTTTGTAATAAATAAATAAATGGTAATGCACTACCATCCATAATTGGCACTTCTGAGCTGTCTAATTCTACAATTAGGTTATCAATCCCCATTGCTGCAACCGCAGCAATTAGGTGCTCAGTAGTTGATAAACGAACGCCATCTTTGTTAATTAAACAGGTACACAACTGCGTATCGCCAACGGCTTCAGGTGTTGTTTCAAATTCAACAACCGGATCAAGGTCGACACGACGAAATACAATCCCAGTATTTGCGCTCGCAGGTCGGAGAGTTATTGTGACCTTCTCACCTTTATGAAGTCCAATTCCTATGGCTTTGACTACTTCTGCAATCGTACGCTGTTTAATCATAGGTTCGCTCACTTAAATTTATTACAGTTAGACGGCGGATAGTATCATATATACGCGCGCCTTACAATATTCGCTCAATTTACCAGCAAAATAACGTTTTTTATTAGTCTGCTTGTTTGCGTAAAAATGCAGGGATGTCAAAGTAATCACCACCCTCTGATTTATCCGCTTTTTTACTCGTTTGCGACGACGAGCTTGCTGTATTGCTAGAACTTGCTGAACTCGCTTTTTCTGTGCTTTCAGTTTGTGCTTTAGCTGCACTTTCATCGGTGCTATCTTGGCTCGCAAAGCTAGGCACATACATGCTGCTTGCTTGGTTAGACGTGTTTGCAACATCAGAACCCGAAGCCTTTTTAAAACCGTTATCAACAATACCAAACTGTGGACGACGATCGCCGCCTAACCCCGTTGCAACTACAGTTACACGTAACTCGTCGCTCATTTCAGGATCAATTACCGCACCCACAACAACCGTTGCGTTCTCAGAGGCAAGTGCTTTAACGTGGTTACCGACAATTTCGAATTCTTCAATCGCAATATCCATACCCGCGGTGATATTAACTAAGATACCTTTGGCACCTGTTAAATCAACGTCTTCCAATAATGGGCTTGAAATAGCAGCTTCTGCGGCTTCTTGTGCACGATCAGGACCCGACGCAGATGCAGTACCCATCATAGCAGTACCCATAGCAGACATAACAGTTCGTACGTCAGCGAAATCCACGTTAATTAAACCAGATCGCGTAATGAGTTCTGCAATACCTTGTACCGCACCAAATAATACGTCATTAGCTTTAGCAAATGCATCTAGAAGTGTAGTGCCTTTGCCTAAAACTTTAAGTAATTTATTGTTCGGAATTGTAATAAGCGAGTCTACAATTTCTGACAACTCGCTGATACCTTGTTCAGCTGCCGCTGCACGCTTCTTACCTTCAAAGTCGAAAGGACGCGTCACTACCGCAACAGTTAAAATACCCAGCTCTTTAGCAATTTTAGCAACCACAGGCGCAGCCCCTGTACCTGTACCGCCGCCCATGCCAGCTGCGATAAATACCATGTCGGCACCTTCAAGGCTTGCACGAATAGTCTCTGCATCTTCTTCAGCCGATTCGCGGCCTACTTCAGGGTTTGCACCCGCACCTAACCCAGAGGTTATTTGTGTGCCTAATTGAACTGTTACATCAGCAGCCGAATTTCGTAATGCTTGCGCATCTGTATTAGCGGCAATAAAGCGCACGCCTTCGATTTGCTGTTTTACCATGTGCTCAACAGCGTTACCGCCGCCGCCGCCCACGCCAATTACTTTTATTACAGCTTCTTCGCTGTGTTGTTCCATTATATCAAACATGTTCACTCTCCGACTTGAGTCTTAAAACTCGCCTTGAAACCATTTAGTAATGCGGTTCCACCAATTATTGTTATCCTCTGCTTTCGACTTTTGTGCATTCATCGATTGCATGGTGCGCCCGTATTGTAACAAACCAACAGCGGTTGCGTACGAAGGATCATCTACGTAGTCTGTTAAACCAACCATCCCGATTGGTTTACCTATTCTTACTGGCATTTGAAAAATGTCTTCCGCCACTTCCATTGCACCAGTCATTTTGGCAGTTCCGCCTGTTATAACGAGACCTGCCGCAATTTGGTCCTCTAAACCTGAACGACGAATTTCTTCCATCGCAAGTTCAAATAATTCTCTGAAACGAGGCTCTACCACCTCTGATAATGTATGACGTGACATTAATCTTGCAGGGCGCCCGCCTACACTTGGTACTTCAATAGTGTCTTCACTGCTTGCCAATTGGCTGCTTGCACATGCGTATTGTACTTTGAGTGACTCTGCATGCGATATAGGTGTACGAAATATTTTTGCAATATCACCCGTTACCTGATTACCCGCCACAGGGATTACTGCTGAATGGCGCAGCGCACCGTTGATATAAATAGTGATGTCCATTGTACCACCACCAATATCGAGTACAGCGACTCCAAGCTCTTTTTCATCATCTGTAAGAACTGAATAACAAGAAGCCAATGCTGTAAATATCAATTGGTCGACTTCAAGGCCGCAACGCTCAACACATTTCTCTATGTTTTTAGCCATGTCGTTAGAGCAGGTAATAATGTGAGCACGTGCCTCCATACGCACACCGCTCATGCCTAGTGGGTTTTTAATTCCTTCTTGCATGTCTATGCTGTACTCTTGCGGTAGTGCATGCAGCATTTTACGTTCAGCTGAAATAGGCACAGAACGCGCAATGTGAATCACATTTTCAATATCTTCGTCTGTTACTTCAGTATTATTAATAGCAACAACACCGCTTTCGTTCTGGCATTGAATATGTTTACCAGAAATCCCCAAGTACACCGAACTAATTCGACAATCTGCCATTAATTCGGCTTCGTCTATAGCGCGGCGAATCGACTCAGACACTAAGTTTAAATCGTTAACGCCACCTTTATCCATACCATGGGATACCTGGCTGCCCACACCAACAATGCTGAGCTTGTTATCTGCGGTGATTTCACCTACCGTGGCTACCACTTTCGAGGTACCAACGTCTAATCCAATCACGAGGTTTCTTTCTGCTGACTTAGTCATGCCTTACTCTTATTTTGTAATTGTTCTTCTTGCACTGGCTTAAAGCTCACTGCAAGGCCGGTATCATACCGTAAATCGACTGCATCTATCTGTGCTTTTTCTGGATATTCCATACGTGGGTAAACGTCTATAAAACGTTGAACACGCTTGGCTTTATCCCTACGCCCTAAATTTAAGCGCACCCCGCTATCAAGCCAAAGCTGCCAAGAAAAACGCTCTGATAACGCTAAACTTTTAAGCGTTAACGCGTTTACTTTAAGCATTTCGTCAAACTGCTTAAAAGCAATCCATGCTTCTTGTTCGCTCCCTTCTGGGCCGAATAACTGAGGTAAATCTTTACTTAACTTATCGCTGCGAGCTTGAAAAGCCTCACCGTTGTTATTAATCAACAAGTCACTATTCCAATGCGCAACCGCCTCGTGTTCAACAACGTAAACCTGAATCGTATCAGGCCATTGTTTTCGCACCGATACAGTGGCCACCCAAGGTAGATTTTGCACTAGCTGTTGTACATGTTTTACATCAAGCTCAAAAAAACTACTTAAATCCGCTTTTTTTATTGCTGTTATTATTGCGGTTTCATCTGTGTATTTAGGATGCCCTTGCACCGTTAAGTGCTTTATTTGTGCATCTTTATTTTTTACTAACCAATCAGATACACCCGTTGTAATTTGCACTAAGCCAATAATAACAACTAAAAAAAAGCTCACGCCAAAAATCAGCGACCAATTTAGGTTCTGTTTGATTTTATGAGCTTTTTCTAAAAGGGGATGCATATTAAAGCGTTTGCTCCAAAATGCGAACAACTAATTGCTCAAAACTTGCCCCATTTGCTTTAGCTGCCATAGGCACTAATGATTTTTCTGTCATTCCGGGTACAGTATTAACCTCTAATAAATAAAAGTTGCCTTGCTCATCTTGCATTGCATCTACGCGGCCCCAACCGCTTGCGCCAACTAAGTCAAACGCCTCTAACGACATAGCCTGTAATTGCTGCGTATCGTGCGCCGATAAATTGGCTGGGCAATGATACTGCGTAGTATTTGATTGATACTTTGCCTGATAATCGTAAAAGCCATTTGGCGTTGTCATTTCAATTACGGGCTGTACTTCATCACCTAAAACAGTCACTGTAAATTCACGGCCCGTTATCCACTGCTCAACCAACACTTGGCTATCAAACTTAAATGCATTGATTAATGCATCTTCAAGTTCTTGCGCAGTAGTTGCTTGTGCCATACCAATGCTCGACCCTTCATGAGAAGGCTTAACCATCACTTTTTTAAATTCAGCCATGATAGCGTGTGCATCAAAACCTTTTTTAGCATCTACAACGGCATAAGGCGCGGTGCTTAAGCCAGCTGATTTAAACAAGTGCTTACAACGAATTTTATCCATTGCCAGCGCTGACCCAAGTACGTTACTGCCGGTGTAAGGTAAGTTCATAAACTCTAACGCACCTTGAACAGTTCCGTCCTCACCACCTCGGCCGTGCAGTGCGATAAAAACACGATCTACATTTAACTCTTTGAGTTCCCACAACGACCGGTTTTGAGGATCGAATGCAATCGCATCTACACCGCAATTTTGTAATGCATTAAAAACAGCCTGACCCGACTTTAATGACACTTCACGCTCTGCTGAGTTACCACCAAGCATTACCGCTACTTTACCAAATTGTGCATTTACTTGGGTCATACTTCACCTTGTTTTAATTTTTCTATCGACATGCCTGTTGCTGCTAACGTTTTTACTAACTGACCTATATTACCCGCACCTTGGGTCAATACTAAGTCATTATTTTGCAAGTTATCTGCTAATACACCCGCAAGCTCTTTACTTGATGCTACATGCAATGGCTCTTTGCCACGTTGACGAAGGCTTCGGCATAAACTTTTACTATCAGCGCCCACTATAGGCTCTTCGCCTGCGCCATAAACATCTAATAATAAGAGCTGATCTACATCGGCAAGTACTTTTACAAAGTCTTCATATAAATCACGAGTACGACTATAACGATGCGGCTGATAAATCATTACTAAGCGTTTATCGGGCCACCCCTCGCGTACTGCCGCAATAGTTGCTGCAACCTCTGAAGGGTGATGACCGTAATCATCCACTAACATTATATTGCCGCGTTCGTTTTCAAATTCGCCGTAGTGTTGAAAACGACGGCCAATACCTTCAAACTTTTGTAATGCTTCTAAAATTGCTTGGTTAGCAATATTTTGATCTTTTGCTACTGCAATCGCTGCTGTTGCATTCAATGCGTTATGTTTGCCTGGCATATTTAGGGTTGCCGTTAAACACTCACCTTGTTTATTGGTTACCGTAAACGTACACGTATTAGCTGACTGGCTAAAATCACTCATACGATAATCAGCCGTTGACGACTCGCCATATGTAATAATAGGACGCCCAAAACGAGGAATTAGTTCGGCGGCTACCTCAGAGTCGATACATACAACAGCCAGACCATAAAATGGCAGGTTATGTATAAAATCGACATAAGTGTCTTTCATTTTTTCAAGGCTGCCACCGTATGTATCCATGTGATCTTCTTCAATATTAGTGATCACCGATACCATAGGTTGTAAGTGTAAAAACGACGCATCACTCTCATCAGCTTCTGCAATTAAAAAATCGCTTTTACCCACTTTAGCGTTACTGCCTGCACTATTTAATAAACCACCAATAATGAAGGTTGGATCGAGCCCAGCTTGTGCATAAATGCTGGCAATTAAACTTGTTGTTGTGGTTTTACCATGTGTACCTGCAATGGCTATACCATGGCGGAAACGCATTAATTCAGCTAGCATTTCAGCACGACGCACAACAGGAATTCTTGCAGCTTTTGCGGCAATTATTTCAGGGTTAGTTTCGTCAATAGCACTTGAAACTACCACCACATTGGCATCTTTTACGTTGTTTTCGTGATGACCAATGAATACCTCTGCACCCGCTTTAATCAAGCGATCTGTCATCGCACTATGCGCAATATCAGACCCTGTAATACGGTAACCTTCAAAAGCGAGCACTTCGGCAATACCGCCCATACCCGCCCCACCAATACCAATAAAGTGGATGGTTTCTATTCGACGCATTGCAGGTCGTATACTTTTGTTTTGTACTGATGCTTCTTTCACTTACGCTCTCTTATTTGATACTTGCTCACAGTGCGCGGCTACGCTTGCTGTGGCATCTAAAATGGCTTGTTTTTTTGCGTTATTAGCCATTTTATTAATTAAACTAGGGTTTACTAAGTAAGGGGTTAATAGCACAACAATCGATTGCTCATTAAATGCACTTTGCTGCATGAGTAACGCTCCATCTGCCTCAACCAAATATTGGGCGTTAGCCGTTTGATGGTCGTCAACTGCATGAGGAAACGGCACAAATACAGCCATTTTTCCCGCAGCTGCAATTTCACTTACCGTTAGCGCACCAGCTCGGCAGATAACAATATCAGCCCAAGCATACGCTGCATCCATGTCATCAATAAATTCCGCAACTTTTACATTATCGCTTTCAAACATGTGCGTTTTGTATGCTTGCTCAACGCTGTTTAAATGTCCTTTACCTGTCTGGTGCCATACATTTATTGCACTGGTTTTGTTAAGCGCTTTAAATGCACTTGGAAGTGTTTGGTTTAGTACCTGAGCCCCTAACGACCCTCCCACAACCAACATATTAACCGGTGTTGAAACGTCACGCGTTGCTATGTCTATTACACTTTGACGAACTGGATTGCCGACAAGTTCGGCTTGTCCTGCATCAAAAGCGCTTGGAAAAGCCGCTAAAACGCGATTAGCAAATCGTGAAAGCCATCGGTTACTCATACCAGCAACCGCATTCTGTTCATGAATAACTAACGGAATACCTAAACTTTTTGCAGCAATACCTGTTGGTCCAGTTACGTATCCTCCCATAGCAAGAACAACATCTGGACGTTGATTTTTCAATACCTTACGCGCTTGCAATATTGCATTAATGACCATGAATGGCGCTTTAACAAGGCGTTTTAATCCGTTGCCACGCACGCCTTTTACATTAATAAAATCAATTTCTATATTGTGCTTAGGAACAACGCTTGCTTCCATTCTATCGGGTGTGCCAATCCAAGTAACTTGCCACCCCTGTGCTTTTAAGTAATCAGCAACTGCAATACCTGGAAATATATGCCCGCCAGTTCCACCAGCGACTACAACACACTTTTTACTCATCGTTTACCTCCGCCTGAGGTCGCTTGCTTGGTTGCCATTTTAGTTTCAAAGTCAACGCGTAATAATATTCCAGTTGCTATGGTCATAATCATCAAACTAGAACCACCATAAGAAATAAACGGTAATGTAAGACCTTTAGTCGGTAAAATTCCCGCACTTGCCCCTACATTCACCATGGTTTGAAACGCAAACCAAATACCTATTGCAAAGGCAAAGTAGCCTTCGTATTCTTTACCGCACTTTAAGGCTTGCTGGCCAATTAATAGTGCTCTAAATACTAAAGTGGCGAGCACCATTAAAATGCTTACCACGCCAACTAAACCAAGCTCTTCGCCAATAACCGCAAAAATAAAATCATTGTGTGCTTCAGGAAGGTATTGCAACTTTTGCACGCTATTACCTAACCCTTGGCCAAACCATCCACCTTGGCTGTATGCCATTAACGATTGAACGAGCTGGTACCCTTTTCCGAATGGGTCGTCCCAAGGGTCTAAAAAGCCAACAACACGCGCCATACGATAAGGCTCAACAATAATCAACAAAACAACCAAGCCAATCCCGGTTAAAATAAGGACAAAAAACTGCCATAGTTTTGCGCCCGCTAAAAACAATAAGCCAACTGTTGTTACAAACATAACAACTACGGTGCCTAAATCAGGCTGCAACAAAATAAGCAATGCATACACAGCAAACACTGCAATAGGCTTTGCAAAACCTTTAATGTTCTCTTGTACTTCTTCACGCTTTCGGACCAAGTAACCCGCTATGTAACTAAAAAAGTACAATTTAGCGGCTTCAGCCACCTGAAAACCAATAGGTCCAATTGGGATCCAACGCTTGGCACCATTAACCTCGCGGCCAATAATTAATACAGCAATGAGCAATACCATGCCCAGTATCAATAAATATGCATTTGAGCGTTTCCACCAATCCATTGGCACACAAACCGTGATCCAAAAAAGAACAAACGCAACGGCCAAAAACATCCCGTGACGAATAGCAATATGATGTGAGTTATCAAAAAGGCGCTCTGCCGTGGGCATAGACGCACTCATCACCATAATAAAGCCAACACCAATTAGCATTAGCATTGAATAAAGCAAAGGCACATCATAAAGCTGCGGCGAAGGTTTTGGTGTTAATATGTCTTTTATTTGTGCAAGCGCAATCATATGTTATCCGCCAAAACACATTTAACAAAGTCATCACCACGTTGCATATAGTTGTTATACATATCAATGCTTGCACATGCCGGCGCTAATAAAACTACATTACCCGGCGAACTAAGCTGCTTAGCTAAATTAACCGCCTCACTCATGTTATTTGTTAAATGGCTTTTGCTGCTCAGAGCCACTAGCTTTTTGGCATCTTTACCAAAACAGATCAGCGCTTTTACATGCTTTTGTAAGTAAGGTTTAAGCGGGTTTAAATCAGCGCCTTTTGCATCGCCTCCCGCTATCACAATTAAGTTTTGAGTTTCTGTGGCCAAACTGTCTATGGCTGCTATGGTAGCGCCTACGTTTGTTGCCTTTGAATCGTTAAAGTATTTAACGCCATGTTGCTGAGTAACAAATTGGCAGCGATGAGCCAATCCGCTAAACTCATTTAGTGCCTTTTTATAAGCCTCTTTACTAATATTAAAGGGGCTTAGTAACGCCATAACCGCAAGCGTATTTAAATAATTGTGCTTACCTACAACAGCAAGTGTATCAACAGGTAAAAACGCTTCATTGTTAGCGAAAAAATACGTACTGCAGTTATGCTGCCCTAAACAATATTTACCCTGTTGAGTACCAAAACCAATTTTAGCCGTAGCACTGCTACTGGACGGATGCGTTTGTTTGTCATCTTCATTTACAACAAGACATTGTGTACCGTTGTAAATAGATAGCTTTGAGTCTATATATGCTTGGTAGCTATCGTAACGATCTAAATGATCTTCAGATACATTTAACACCGTGGCACTCACCGATTTTAAGCTTGTTGTGGTATCTAATTGAAAGCTCGAAAGCTCAAGCACATAAACATCAAAGTCGTCATTGAGTAAATCAAGTACTGCGGTACCAATATTGCCGCCAAGTGCCACATTAAAGCCAGCCGCTTTTAACACGTCATAGGCTAAAGTCACTACGGTTGATTTACCATTTGAGCCAGTCACTGCCACTACAGGTTTAGTATTAATGCGCGCAAATAGCTCAACATCACCTATGACTTCAACACCCGAATTAATAGCACTCGCAATGGCAGGCGTTTTAAGGCTTAACCCAGGGCTTACAATAATCATATCACTGCCATTAAGCCCAGCAGCATCTAAGCTGCCAAAGTGTGTATTTAAACTAGGAGCATGACTGCTCAGCCATTCAATCCCTGGGGGATTTGCTCGGCTGTCGACAACCTTTGGCGTTAAACCGTGAGATAGTAAAAAACGCACAATGCCCAGACCGGTTACACCGAGTCCGAGCACTGTTATTTGTTTATTCTTTATCTCGTTTAAATATTGCATTTATCTTATCTTTAATGTCGCAAGACCTGCGAGAACCAACACAATAGATATAATCCAAAAACGCACAATAACGCGCGGCTCTGGCCAACCTTTTAATTCGTAATGATGGTGAATAGGCGCCATTCTAAAAATTCGTTGCCCTCGTAACTTATACGAGCCCACTTGTAAAATCACCGACAACGCCTCCATTACAAAGACACCGCCCATGATAATCAGTAGAAGTTCTTGACGAACCAGCACTGCAATAATCCCCAGCGCTCCACCTAATGCTAATGAGCCTACATCACCCATGAATACTTGCGCCGGGTAGGTGTTAAACCATAAAAACCCAAGCCCAGCACCAACAATGGCAGTACATACAACCACAAGCTCACTGGCTAATGGCAAATGAGGAATATGTAAATAAGCAGAAAAATTAATATTACCGGTTAAGTAAGCAATGATGGCAAGTGCCGCCGCAACTAAAATAGTCGGTACAATAGCGAGACCATCTAGACCATCAGTCAGGTTTACAGCATTTGATGTTCCAACCAATGCAAAATAGGTAATAACAATGTAAAACAAGCCTAACTGCGGTAAAACATCTTTAAAAAACGGCACAACTAAAGACGTTTCTGCAGCTTGCGTACTTGTAAAGTACAATGCAGTTGCAACCACAAGTGCAATTACTGACTGCCAAAAGTACTTCCATTTCGCTATAAGCCCTTTTGGATCTTTACGGATAACTTTTCGGTAATCATCGATAAAGCCGACAATTCCCAGTGAGCCAATTACAAATAACGTTGCCCACACATACTTATTGGAGAGATCGGCCCACAATAAGGTACTTGTAAAAATTGCCGCTAAAATAAGCAGGCCACCCATAGTTGGCGTACCCGATTTTGATAAGTGTGATTGTGGGCCATCATCGCGTACTGTTTGCCCAATTTGCATTTTTTGCAAACCACGAATTAGCTTTGGCCCTAAATACAGAGACATAATGAGCGCAGTTAAAATCCCCAAAATAGCGCGCAGTGTTAAATACGAAAAAACATTAAAACCACTAAAATACTGTGTTAAATACTCAGCCAGCCAAACTAACATTATGATACTCCATTGATGGCTTGTTGCTGGCCATTAACTAAATCGGTTACTAATAATTCCATGCGAGAACTGCGTGATCCTTTCACGACAATGGTCGTTTTTTTATTTACTTGATTAATTGTGGCTTGAATTTGTTGCTGCATCTGCTCACGGTTTGAGAAGTGACGATTCGCAAGCGCAAATACATCGCTTGCACACTTACTCAACACACCTAGCGTAAATAACTCATCAATGCCTTTTTCAAGCGCATATTCGCCAACTTCTTGATGGTATTTACGTGCGTCTTCACCAAGCTCACCCATATCCCCCAGCGCTAAAATACGATGCCCTTGCATATCACTCAGTAAGTCAATGGCAGCCTTAACCGATTTAACATTGGCATTGTAAGTATCATCAACCACTGTGAGCATGTCAGACACTTCTATTAAGTTTACGCGCCCTTTTACATCACCCATCGTCGCCAATGCATGAGCAATATCATCTAAAGTGACATCAAGCTCGCTTGTTAGTGCAGCTGCAATAAGTGCATTGCTAATGTTATGTTTACCCGGTAATGCGAGAGTCACAGGTACTTTTTTTTGTTTTGTACATAACGTAAAGCTTGCACGTGCATTAGCGTCTAAGCTTATATCTTCAGCCCAAATATCGAGTTTTTCAGAGGTTGAAAAGCGCTTTATATTGCGCCCTTCAAGTTTATCTAGCCAATATTGACTAAACTCACTGTCGCAATTAATTATGGCTACGCCATTTTCTTTAAGGCCATCAAAAATTTCGCCTTTTGCTTTGGCCACGCCCATCAAGCTACCAAAACCTTCTAAGTGGGCTGGTGCTACATTACACACTACCGCTACATCAGGTTTAGCCATTGCCGTTGTGTATGCAATTTCACCTAAATGATTTGCACCCAGCTCTATTACTGCAAAACGGTGTTGTGGCTCTAAACGCAACAACGTTAGCGGTACGCCAATATCGTTATTAAAATTACCTTTGGTTGCCAGCACATCGCCATGCACAGATAAAATAGCCGCGCACATTTCTTTTACGGTGGTTTTACCCACACTGCCCGTAATAGCGATTGTTTTAGGTGCTACTTGCGCCATAACCGCTGTACCAATAGCGCCTAATGCTATACGCGTGTCATTCACTATAAACTGGGCAATATCAACATCGACTTTATGATCGACAATAACGCCTATCGCGCCTTTTTGTTTTGCCTCAGCTATAAATTTATGACCATCAAAATTTGGCCCTTTAAGTGCTAAAAACACTTCACCTTCGCATACTGTGCGAGTATCTGTATTTATGTTGAGCACTTGCTGATTATCACCCTGATAATCGGTTGTTAACACATTGGCTAACCAATCAAAATCCATCGGGATCATGCTTGAGTCCCTCTATCTGTTTTTATTAATTGTTCTTGTACAAACTGGCGATCGCAAAAGTCGATACGTTCATCGCCTATAATTTGATAATCTTCGTGGCCTTTTCCCGCAATTAACACCACTTCATTAGAAGCTGCATTATTAATTGCATAACTAATTGCTGACGCTCTATCAGCTTCTAAATGGGCGCTTTGAGGTGCAGCTAAACCTGAAGCTACCTCTGCAATAATCACATTTGGATCTTCTGAGCGTGGGTTATCGCTGGTAATAATCACTTTGTTAGCATTTTTTTCAGCAGCTTGAGCCATTAATACGCGCTTCCCCTTGTCCCTGTCACCACCACAGCCAAATACACAACTCACGCCACCTGGCACATGTTTTTGCAATGCTTGTAGTGCTAAAGCTAATGCTTCTGGCGTATGCGCATAATCAACTACGCAAGTTGGTTTACCCGCAACACTAAATGCTTGCATTCGTCCTGCTACTGGCTGAAGTTGTTGGCAACCTGCAATAAGTTGCTCAAGGGGATAACCTAAACCCAATAACGTGGCTAAAGCAGCCGTTAAGTTATAAAGATTAAATTCACCAAACAGCGGCGATTTTACCTTAATATCACCCCAGCTTGTAGATAATTGCGCCGAAATACCTTCAGCCGAATAATCAACATCTGAAAAGTACACATACTGTGCATTTTTAGGCGCTAAATTTTTTCGTCCGTAGCAAATTAAATTATTAAAATCGTATTTTTCGAGCCACAGCCCTACTTGGTTGTCATCTTGGTTTAGTACAACAAGCTGTGGGTCAAAATCACGAAATAGCATGAGTTTTGCATCACCATAACTCGCCATATCACCGTGGTAATCTAAGTGATCGCGAGAAAGGTTAGTAAATACAGCAGCTTTAAACTGGCACTGTGCAACACGGTGCTGCACAAGTCCGTGCGACGACACTTCCATTGCCACCAGCTTTTTATCTGCTTGATGTAAATCGCTCAATATATGTTGTAAATCGACTGCTGAAGGCGTGGTGTTTATGAGCGGCGTTAAATTATCTGGATGGCCAAAACCAAGCGTACCAATAATTGCTGACTGCGTATTACAATACTGCGCTAAATGAGCAATCATAGCCGTGGTAGTCGATTTACCGTTTGTACCGGTTACACCAATTAAATCAAGATTATGGCTGGGTTTATCGTAAAAACGACTAGCAAGTTCAGCCAACTTTTTATCAAGTTCAGACACTAAATAAAGTGGCTCAAATGCAACATCAAACTCGCACAGTCTGTCGGCAATAACTGCGACAGCGCCCTTTTCAATTGCTTTAGCTATAAACTGCCCGCCATCTAGCTCATGGCCCTTTATTGCTACAAATACATCGCCTGGGTTGACGTCTCGGCTATCTAATCGCAAATGATTTACAAGCTGCGATGGTGCATCTATTTCTATGTATTTTAAAATGCTTTTTAAATCACGCATCGTTCTTTTTACCTTTTACGTACGCAACTTCTTCCTTGTCGGGTGCGACGTTTAATATTCTTAATGCGTTAGAAACGATTTCTGCAAATGCAGGGCCTGCAGTGGCACCTCCATAGTACACATCACCGCCAGGTTCATTGATCATTACTACCACAGCTAAACGTGGATTACTTGCTGGTGCAACACCTGCAAAATAACCAACATATTCATCACCGTAACCACCTACTGCGGCTTTTTTAGAAGTACCCGTTTTACCCGCTGCACGGTAACCATCAACTTTAACGTTATGTGCAGTACCACCACTTTCAAATACGCTTTCCATCATGTTTACTACCGCTTCAACATCTTGCTGTTGAAAAACGCGATCCCCTTCTGGGATAGAATCTTGCTTTAGTACAGTGAGCGGTCTGTTGACACCTCCCGCACCTAACATGGCATAGAAGCGAGCCATTTGCGCAGTACTAACAGCAATATTGTAACCAAATGACAATGCAGCAATTTCGTGATCAGACCAACGACGATTTGGGTAAAATAAACCACTGCTTTCACCTACCATACCCGTGCCAGAGTCAGATCCGAATCCGACCTTTTGGAATAACCCCACCAGGTAGTCTTTTGGAACCAACTGAGTAACCTTAGTTACCCCCATATTTGACGAATATTTTAGTATTTCTCGTAGTGACATTTCACCATGGTTACGCGTATCTTGGACTAAACTTCCCCCTAAACGCATCCAGCCTGGGTAGGTGTCAATTTGTTCATCGGCTTGAATTGCGCCGTAGTCTAGCCCAGCTAAAATGGCCAGTGGCTTAACGGTTGAACCCGGTTCGAACAAATCAGTAATAGCGCGATTTCTGCGTTTATGGGGAGCCGCATCGGTTAGATTATTTGGATTAAAAGACGGGCTATTAACCATTGCTAATACTTCACCGGTTTTAACATCAACCACCATGGCTGAACCCGATGTAGCCTTATAAGATAAAACCGCTGACTTTACAGCTTTATAAGCAATAGCCTGAATACGTTGATCAATACTTAGTTGAATACTTTCGGGCTCTACACGTTCTCGTTCATCTAGCACTTGCACTTCACGGCCTTGGGCGTCTTTTCTTATAGTTCGACGACCTTCTTCACCGGTTAAAGCGTTTTCATAGAGCTTTTCAATGCCTTCAATGCCTTTACCATCGATGTTGGTAAAACCAATAATATGCGCGGTCACTTCGCCAGCCGGATAGTAACGCTTAGACTCATCCAATAAATGAATACCTGGAAGACGCAAGCCACCAATATAATCGGCTACTGCAGGGGTTACTTGGCGTTTTAAATAAACAAAACGACGACTCGGATCATTTAAAAGTCGGGAATTAATTTTTGCCTGATCAATACGTAATACATCAGCTAATTCGCGCCAACGTAAATCGTTTTTGTAATACTGTGTGGTGCGTTTGTTTAGCTCTACTGCATTATCTAACAACGCTTGTTTGTCTTCACCATTTTTTCGCGCTTGCCTAACAACTTTAGATACCAGCGATTTATGTAAAGCCTTAGGGTCAGCATACACACTCACAACGGGTACGCTGACCGCGAGCTCTTTGCCATTGCGGTCAAAGATCATTCCACGTTGCACATGAAGTTTTTCGACGCGTACTGTACGTTTGTCACTTTCCGAACGTGCTTTATCAGGTTCAATTACTTGTAAATAGGCGGCACGAGACACTAGCGTCACAAACACCAAAAACACAACCGAACACACCAGCATAAAGCGCCATGTGATTAAGTTGTTAACTGGTTTTTTGCCTCGATTTCTCATTTTACTATAATTACCTGTTCATCCTGACTCGTCGGTCTTTTCATTTTTAATTGCGAGGTTGCCACTTCTTCAATACGCGCATGCTGAGAGTAAAACTCCTCCTCAACTAGTAAGTACCGCCACTCTAAATCAAGCTCATCTCGTTCCTGCAGTAGTTTATCTTGTTCAATTAATTGCCCGCGCGCTAAATGCGTGACTTGCACTACGCTAAAGCCAGAAACAAATATCGTAACCAACAAGGCCAAGGTGAGCTTATTAGCACCAAGGCCTTTAATTATTTCGAAAAATAAATTGGGAGGTTGACGATGATTTGCTTTTGTATTCATCCCAACCTCTGAGCAATCCTAAGTACAGAGCTTCGTGAACGCGAATTTCGCGCAACTTCTTCAGTGCTTGGTTTAATAGCTTTACCCACTGCTTTTAACGTCAGGTTTTGATTTATTTGTGCATCGGTTAAAGGCAGACCTCTGGGTAATGCTTCTCCCTTACTCTGTTTTCTAATAAATTGTTTTACTATGCGATCTTCAAGTGAATGAAAAGAAATGACGACTAAACGACCGCCCGGCTTTAATACTTTTACGGCCGATTGTAGCGCCGTTTGTATTTCTTCAAGTTCGCTGTTTATATAAATACGAATAGCCTGAAAAGTACGTGTTGCGGGGTGTTTAAACTTATCTTTCACTGGTACGGCTTCATCAACTAAATCAGCAAGCTGCTTAGTTGTTGTAATGGGTGTGTGCTCGCGAGTTTCTAAAATTTTATGTGCAATACGCTTACCGAACTTTTCTTCACCCAACTTTTTAATGACGTGGGTGATATCATCTAACTCAGCTTCTGCCAACCACTGAGCAGCACTTCGGCCGCTTGTTGGATCCATGCGCATATCAAGCGGGCCATCTTTCATAAAACTAAAACCACGCTCAGCATCATCTAGTTGTGGAGATGACACACCAATATCTAATAAAATGCCATCCACTTTACCAATGAGATCGTTTTGCTCAGCTACATCGTAGAGTTTTGAAAATCGAGTGTGTGCTATAGCAAATCGGGAGTCATCGGCAAATTTTTCAGCCGACTTTATAGCCTGTGGATCTTGGTCTATTGCCTGTAAGCGTCCTGCGTCGCCTAAACGAGCAAGTATTTGACCTGAATGACCGCCTCGTCCAAATGTGCCATCCATATATATGCCGTCTGGCTTAATTGCTAGGGCATCAATGGTTTCGTCCATCAAAACAGATACGTGTTCAAATTGCGCTGTCATTAGCTATTGTTTGCCTTTTTTTGTGCCGTTAAAGTGTAAAGTTATCTAAATCTGAATTAGGCTCAAAATCACCTAGCCTCTCAAGCTCAGTGTCTTGGCGCATTTGTTCGTTCCAACGCGCTTCATCCCAGATTTCAAATTTATTCATTAACCCAACTAGCATTATTTTTTTACCAAGGTCTGCATGCGCACGTAACGACGGCGCTAACAAAATCCGACCATTTTTATCAAGTTGATACTCTGTCGCATTGCCTAACAACATGCGTTGCATTCGACGGGCACGTGGATTCATATTGGAAATTTTAGCTAAGCGACTTTCTATTTCTTGCCATTCAGCCAATGGATACAACCACAAGCAGGGCTCATTTAATGCGACGGTACAAATCACTGTTCCCTGATCTTCAGATAGCAGCGATTCTCGGTACTTGGTCGGCACCGCAAAACGTCCTTTATCATCCAAACTCAGTGAACTCGCGCCACGGAACATAATTAGCCTGCTTTAAATTATTTTAATCAGCTATTAATCTATGCTGATCCAGTTTGATCCACTAAAAACCACTTTTTACCACAGTGCTCCAGTTTAGGGCTTGACAAGCCTTTTTGTCAAGTAAGCTGACCTCCTTTAACGAGTCTCTAAGCTAGAAAAAATAAGGGTTCAGGCGAAGCGGTTGAATTACGTGGGAAAAAGTGGAGATACAAACAAAAAAATATTTTTATCCATTTTAATAACTTTTTGTTTACATGGTTTGATTACTGAATAAACAGTGAATAATTACAATTTTTTAGCGGGTTTTACTCACTTTGTAATATTTACTTAGATCGGTGGTAAGAGTTACTGCTTCGTTTTTATTATATGTTAAAAACGACTCAACAAAAAAACATTATAACTTATAAAATCAATTGGTTATATAAATATCACAGTCTGGTTTAATTGTTGCTTCAGTTAATGCACTACTTAAATACTTTTACTCATTAAGGATTGATTATGGCTACTGCTACGACGACTAAAGAAAATACGACTACAGATATTAAGTCTGACACTAAAGCACAAACGACTGATGCCCCACTGACAGAAAAAGCAACATCAGCTGCTCACGATGCTGTTGATGCACTGTCTACAAAAGCAGCAACAGCTGAAAGTAGCGTGAGAAAAGGAGCATCTAGTTCTGCTGAGGCACTGAGCGAAAAGCAATTAATTGCTCGCGAAAAGCTAAGTGAGTGCACAGCTAAAACACGTGCCTTCGCATCTGAAAATCCTTTAGCTACAGCAGGAATTGCATTTGCAGCGGGTATGTTAATTACGTCATTGTTCCGTCGTAAGTAAAACCTGATGGAAAATTTCCACTCGAGCACAACCAAGGATGGTACAGCGCAAAACCAAACGACTGATCAACAGTACCAAAAGGATGATTGGCAAGATCATATTGCAAAACTCTTAACGTATTCAAAGCAGCTCAAGGATGATTATCACACTCAAGGAAAGCTCACCCACAAGCTTGCAAAGGCTGAATGGCGCTTATCGTTAAGATCGCTTGCATTGATCTCTATATTTTTAGGCTGTTTTGCCAGTGGTTTGGTTTTGTTGTGGGCGGGCGTATTAGGTGCGGCAGGTTATGCGATATACGACCTATTTGGTTCTGTGTGGGTAAGTATTGCAACCGTTACACTATTACAGGTCGCATGTTTGTTTTGGCTATGGAAAAGCGTTGCGTACTTAAGCAACAAAATAGGTTTTAGCAAAACCCTTAAAAGCATAAAGCAATTATTAAACTTACAAGGACATTAATATGTTAGTTGATATATTGATTAAAAACCCTGATGCAAACGTAAAAGCACTGACTAAACAAATGGATTTACAAAGCGAGCTTAAGCGACAGCACCAAGCCGCGTTTGTATATCGATTAAAGCGTTTTGCAGCCAGTAAAGTAGGCTTAAGCAGCGCATTTATAGCTGGCGTTGCCGTTCAGTCTGGTAAAAGTGAAACCAGCCTTATAAGAAAATATGGCTGGCTACTAAGGTTAATTGGTTAGCTGGTTAACTATGCCCTGCCATGTGCTTGCAAATAATTTATTTCTGGCCCTTTTGGTACAATCTGGGTGGGATTAATCATAGTGTGGCTAAAATAGTAATGCCGCTTGATATGATAGAAATCAACCGTATTTGCAACTCCCTCAACTTGGTACAAATCCCTTAAGTATCCACTCAACGAAGGGTAACTCTCAATTGTGCGCAAATTGCATTTAAAATGCCCTACATACACACAATCAAACCTAATTAACGTTGTAAATAAGCGCCAATCTGCTTCCGTAATTTTGTCACCCGCAAGGTAGCGTTTTTTACTCAGTATTTTTTCAACTTTGTCTAGAGCTGTAAACACATCGTCGAATGCTTGTTCGTACGCGTGCGTTGTTGTTGCAAATCCAGCTCGGTAAACACCGTTATTAATATTTGGATAAACTAACGCATTAAGTTCATCGATTTCACTACGAAGTGATTCAGGGTAGTAATCGTCTTTATTACCTGTTATTTCATTAAACGTACTATTAAACATGCGTATTATATCGGCAGATTCATTACTAACTATCTTGTTTTGTTTTTTGTCCCACAAGACAGGAACAGTTACTCGTCCTGAGTAATTAGAATTATTTTTAGTATAAACTTGGTGTAAGTAATCACTAGCAAACAAGGCATCACCCGTGCTGTGGTTATTTTGATCAAACTCCCAGCCATTAGCCAACATGTCGGGGCTTACAACCGATACAGAAATAAGTTCATCAAGCTTTTTTAATGTACGAAAAATAAGTGTGCGGTGTGCCCAAGGGCACGCTAACGAAACATATAAATGATAACGCCCAGCCTCAGCTTTAAACCCCCCTTCGCCAGTTTCACCTGCGCTACCGTCTGACGTTATCCAATTTCGTAATTGCGCTGCCTCACGCTCAAACTTTCCGTCGCTTGAATCTGTGTCATACCATTTATCTTGCCATTGACCATTAACAAGTAATCCCATTATTTGCTCCTCAAAAATTAAATAAGTGTGCCAAATTGACCATTTTGGTAATCACGAACGGCTTGCTGTATTTCGGCTTGTGTTGTCATAACAAATGGCCCCATGTGTGCAATGGGTTGCTTGAGCGGATCACCCGCTAAAATTAATACACCTGCACCATGTTGCGTTGCTATATCAATATCGCTACCTGGCTCTAAAATTAGTAACTTACCCGCCTTGAATGTTTGATTATCTGGCGTGATAAGGGATCCCGAATGTATGTAAAGCATCACATTTTGTTGTTTTAAAGGATCAAGCTTTAGCTGCTTACCAGCAGGTAAAGTTACATCGGCTAAAGCGGCATTTGCAGAGAGCTTTTGAATACTTGATGTTAATTCAACTGCCTCAAATTGCCATGAACCAGCAAGGGCAGTTAATGTAACACCACTTTCATTTTTAAAGGTTGGAGCTGGGCTTTGCGTTGTATCTTGATAAATGGGATCGCGCATTTTTTCTTTGCTTGGCATATTGATCCAAATTTGAAAACCATGGAGTCCGTCTTTGGCATCAGGCAGAGGCATTTCGCTATGAATCACTCCTTTGCCTGTACTCATCCATTGCACATCGCCTGCTCTGATCGCTTTTTTATTACCCATTTGATCTTTATGTTCAAACCCTCCTTTAATAATATAAGTAAACGTTTCCATACCTCGGTGCGGATGCGCAGGAAAACCGCCCATATAATCAGCCTCGTTATCTGACTTGAGCTCATCGATCATTAAAAACGGGTCTAGGTATTTACCATCGAATCCAGGGATACGGCTTATATTGACACCGTCACCATCTTGAGTTGCATAGGACGTTAATATTTTTGCTATATTCATTTTTTAAATCACTATCTGAAATGTTATCTATACTTATTAAAGCACTGATAAAACCAAACAACCATGTCTTTATATCGCGCTAACCATTCGTTTTTTTAGAATCATTTGATAGTGAAATATTTTTTCATAACAACTTATAAAATATGGTTTTTTTATATTTTATTGACTACAATCACCATTGAATTTACTCAAAAAAGGGACAGAGTATTTTAACTTCATCGCTCAAAAGTCAATTTTATAGGTTACTAATCATTATTAGTATCCCGGGCATTCTTGTGACATTTTTAGCCCTTTGGGCAGAACGTGAGGCTGCGATTGAAAAAAGCGAAGAAAAAGTCGTTAATATTGCTAAGCATTTAACCCACCAACAAACAGCAATGATTGGAGAGACTGAGCAACTCACTCGGTTTTTAGCAAACACAATTGCTACAGAACCCAACCTTCCGGGTACGTGCCCTGGCTATTTTTACCAATTACAAGAGCTCTACACAAACGTTGCCAATATTGGTGTAGTTGATGACAAAGGAAACTTAATTTGTGTAACCAATGGCATAGTAAAAAATGTGTCTATTAGTGATAGGCAATACTTTAAAAATGCCATAGCAAATAAAAGCTTTTCAATTGGGTATTTTCAATACGACAGAAGCATTCAAGCACCCAGTGTTAACTTTGCTCACCCTATTATTGATAAGCAAGAGCAATTAAAGGGCGTTGTTGTTACAGTGATTGCACTTGACTGGTGGAGTGCAGCTTTAGACAAAGCCGAATTCCCAATTGGTTCGAACGCTGTTATTGCTGATTCTAATGGCCTTGTACTGGCGAGTTACCCAAACTCATTGCTACCTTTAGGGGAAAAAATTAACAACAAACACTTTTTACATGGCGATAGCTCATTAGCTATGTTTAAAGACGATAACAACGTCAATCAAATCTTTCACCGAGCAACTATTTATAATGACATTAATAACAATAATTTAGAAATTTACATCACATCGCCCACTGATAAATATATTGATCGAGCAAATAAACACTTTTTAGAAACTATTATTTTATTTTTTAGCGCTATTTTAATTATTGCTTTTATTGGCCACCATTTAATTAAAAAAAGTATTTTTTACCCTATTGAAAAACTCTCCCAAGCAACCGACCTATTAGCACAAGGCAATATGCCCGCTCATAAAATAAAACCTAATAGTCCTGAATTATCAGCTTTGTATACGCGCTTTGAAGCCATGGCTGAAACACGTTTGCAAACAGAAGCCGATTTAAAAAACAAACACGACGAGTTGACAGGGTTACTAAATGCTCTCCCCGATATGTACCTTAGATTCAACAATACGGGTACTATACTTAACGTTAGCGGCACCATTATCCCGCTATTTGCCGCAAGCAGTAAACTGCCTGAAAACTTATTAGACATATTACCAAAAGATATCACTGAACAAATTTTGAGTGAAGCATCCAACCGCGAAGACGTCATCACCTTTGATTTTAAAATCAGTACAGGTGTGGCGGATCACTATTTTGAGGCGAACATAAATCATCTTGAAAAAAGTGATGAGCTAATACTTGTACTTCGTGATATCAGCCAACGCAAAGTAAATGAAGACTCGCTTCACTTAGCGTCTCTTGTTTATGGTAACAGTAGCGAAAGCATGGCAATTACAGATGCCAACGGTATTATTTTTGATGTAAACCCTGCCTTTTGTGAAACAACACAATATTCTAAAGACGAAGTGATTGGCCACTCTACCCGCATACTTTCTTCAGGTGAACACTCAAAAGAGTTTTATGAAAAAATTTGGGCATCAATAAATGCCACTGGTCGCTGGCAAGGCGAAATTATAAACCGTAAAAAAAATGGGGTACTATTTACTGAGTGGCTAAATATAGACACTGTTTACGATGAAAATAACAAACCTGCACGCCGAATAGCTATCTTTACTGATTTAACTGAAAAAATACAAGCAAATAAAACCATTTGGCGACAAGCTCACTTCGATCATTTGACCGATTTACCAAATCGATTAGAGCTTAAAATACGGCTAAATAAACAGTTTTCTAATGCTAATAATGAAAGCTTTGTAGTGATGCTTTTAGATATTGATCATTTTAAAGATATTAACGATACTTTAGGCCACCACTATGGAGACAACCTATTAAAAGTGGTGTCGCAGCGCATTGTTAATTCAGCTAAAAATGCAGAATTTGTTGCCCGCATTGGTGGTGATGAATTTGTTATTGTTTTTAATCGTATTAAAAGTACTCGGCATATAAACCAAATTGCTAGCAATATTTTACAAAGCTTATCGTCTGCGCTACATGTTGAAAATGAAGAAGTATTTATAAGTGCCAGCATGGGTATAGCCTGTGCGCCCGAAGATGGTGAAAACACCGAGCAGCTATTAAAAGCAGCCGATCAGGCAATGTATAAGGCTAAAAATAATGGCCGTAATGGCTTTGAATTTTTCTCTCGTGATATGAGAGAGCAAGCACAAGCTCGTATGTTATTACTCAAAGACTTACGCTGTGCAATAGAATATAACCAGTTCGAATTATTTTATCAGCCTATAGTGTCGCTAAACGGTTTACATATACACAAGGCTGAAGGCTTAATACGCTGGCAACATCCACAAAAAGGGTTAATAAGCCCTATTGCGTTTATTCCTCTTGCTGAAGAAACAAGGCAAATTAATGCCATTGGCCAATTTGTATTTTCCCAAGCAATAGAAACACTCACCGATATAAAAGAATTTACTGATGACGATTTTCAAATAAGTGTAAACGTCTCCCCTGTACAATTATCTACTGCTAATAGTGGTATTGATGATTGGTATGCCATGCTTGATGCCGCTAAAATTTCCCCCTCTTCTATTGTTGCTGAAATAACAGAAGGCTTAATGGTTAACCCTGAGGAACTGACGCAAAAGCGCCTCAAACAAATTGTGAAATCAGGGATGCAACTGGCGCTTGACGATTTTGGTACAGGCTACTCATCGCTTGCCTACTTACAGGAAATGGATACTGACTACTTAAAGATTGATAAACGCTTTGTTGATAATATTCAAGCTGATAGCCAAGAACTATCGTTGTGTGAAGCAATAATTGTAATGGCTCACCAGCTTGGTTTAAAAGTAATAGCAGAAGGCATTGAAACACCCTTACAATACCAGCTACTAACTGAGGCTGGTTGTGATTATGGGCAAGGTTACTTATTTTCCAAGCCTTTAAATAAAAGCGATTTTATGGATCTTATTGCTGAGAAAAAAGTGATTCTTTCAAAGTAAATTTACCGAGATTAGTAAGTTTTGTTAGGGCTGGGTTAAAACATAAATTAATCTATTTCTGTTATGCAATTAAAAATGCGTCTATACGGTCAAGTCCAAGAAGCAAATAAATTTCTAACAGGATTTCAAATGGCAAAACCCACATTAGATCAATGGCGGATGTTTAAAGCCGTGGTAGAACATGGTGGTTTTGCTGGCGCCAGTGCCGCGGTATTTAAAAGCCAGTCAACGGTTCATCATGCAGTGCAAAAACTCGAAGCCGCTTTGCAAATAAAACTACTTGAGGTGAAAGGCCGTAAAGCGTTTTTAACGGAAAGTGGAAAACTTATATTACGCCGTGCAGAGTTTTTAATTGAAGAAGCGAATAAAATAGAATCTGTTGCAAATACACTAAGTGAAGGAGTGGAAAGTACATTAAAAATAGCAGTTGATGAAGTATTCCCTCAGCCCATTTTGTATCAAGCACTTGCTAAAACAAGTGAGCTTTATCCATTACTAAAAATCGATTTGATCGAAAGCGTGCTAACCGGCGCCAATGAATTACTTAACAATGCGGTGGTTGATTTAGCTATTTCATCAGTTCCTATTTATGGCATTAGTTGTAGCAAATTGACAGATGTTGAGTTTATTGCCGTAGCGCATAAAAATCACCCACTTAACAAATATGAAGAACAATTAAGCTTTCGAGATTTAAAACAACATCGACAAATTGTAGTGCGCGATTCTGCAACACACACTAACCAAGACGAAGGTTGGTTGGGCGCAGATATGCGCTGGACCGTTAGCCACTTACGTAATTCAATTGATATGGTGAGCCAAAATCTAGGTTACGCGTGGCTTCCGTTTGATCAAGTCACTCATCTCATTAATGATCATACACTCAAGGTACTAAACCTTGAGCAAGGCATTACGCGTCCTCTTAACTTATATTTAATGTGTAACGATGTTGATAGATTAGGCCCTGCAGCACAAGAATTTAAAGATCAACTTACAGCAATAATTGCAGCAGAGTAACGATTGATTAATCGTTTTTGATACCCAGGTGATCAGCAACATACGCGCCGCGTTCACCTAGCTCTTTCTCTGGTCCAATTGTGCTGTCTTTTGCCGTTTGCTGCTCTGTTTCTGCGTTAATAACGGCTCCCATGGTGACGATGTACGCGCTTATATATAACCACATTAGCATGATGACCACCCCACCCAAGGATCCATAAGTTTCGTTATAACTTGAAAAGCGCGATACATAAAATGAAAAGCCAATAGATGCTATAATCCAAAATACGGTTGCAATAGCAGAGCCGAGCGTTATCCAACGCCATTTAGCCGCTTTTCTATGCGGTGCGTAACGGTATAAAAGCACCAATGCAAAGTTAAACGTAAGGGCTAGTATTGGCCACGACACGACCTTAATTAACAAATCAATACTGTCTTTGAGACCTACTAAATTTAGTACTATAGGCAAAATACCTATAATCAACAGCGCAAAAATAGCGACTAAAATAGCACCTACCGAAAACATAAAACGAACAAACTGCGCCCTCAAGAAAGAACGTTTTTCATATTCATGATAACTTATGTTGCAGGCTGTAATTAATGCTTGGCTTCCCTTAGAGCTACTCCAAATAGTGAGTAATAACGTGCCTAACGCCCCTAAAGTTAGCCGCGCCTGAGAGCTTTGCGTGAGCTCTGAAATTTGCGATAAAATCAGTTCACGCGAACTATTTGGTATTAAGGTTGTAAACTGCCTTAGGTGCTCACTGATCTCTGCAGGTGAAGCAAAATAAGCGTATATAGAAACCAAAGCAGCAATAGCTGGGAAAATAGCAAGTAACGCATAAAATGCCACTCCGGCAGAAACCAAAGATAAATTGTCTTTGCTCATGCGCGCAAAAATACGCTTAGCAATATCCCACCAGCCCTTCATGGGAATATGTGCTGGTTGCTCTGCATGTTGACCTCTTTTTGGCTTTTTCATACTTAATCTCACTATAATTAGTACTTTAATGAAGCAAAATAACTGCCAACTTAAAAAAAGTGTTTGGTATTAAACTTGCTGTTAAAGTAAAAGTAACTAAACACGGAAGAAACCCAATGCCTACAATAGCATCAGACGTACCATCAGCTGCCAGTACCCCCTCATTGAACCCCGTAATGGAAGGAAATGTGTTCTCGTGGCAATTTTTTTATGACCAAAGCATGCAATTAGTTCACGCTACAGCGCAAATATTACCCACCTTGTTGTTAGGTTTACTCTTACTCACTATCAGCTATTTTACAGCAGGCCCTCTTTCACGCATGCTCATAAAACCTATCAATTTAGTAACCGATAGTAAGCTAGTTTTGCTGGTTGTAAGGCGCGGAATTAGCACTTTAGTCATTTTATTAGGCCTATATCTGTTTTTACGTTTAGCAGGGCTTACTGAATTTGCGGTAGCCATAATGAGTGGGACCGGTTTAATAGGCTTAATATTAGGCTTTGCTTTTAGAGACATTGCTGAGAACTTTATCGCAAGCTTACTCTTAAGTGTGCAACGCCCGTTTAAAATAGACGACGTAATTGAAGTAGATGGACGTTTAGGCGTTATAAAAAAAGTAACGGCCCGTGCCACAACGCTTGTTGATTACGATGGTAATCACATTCAAATTCCTAATGCTACGGTGTATAAAAATACCATCAAAAATTTAACTGCTAATCCCAAAATGCGCGGTAAAGTGGAAATAGGTATAGGTTACGATAACGACATACGCAGCGCGCAAACGCTTGCTCTAAATATAGCAAACAAACAAACGGCCGTATTAAGCGATCCCCCAGCACAAGTACTTATAAAAAATTTAGGCTCATCAACAATAAACTTTATTTTATATTTTTGGGTTAATAGCGAGCAGCATAGTCCACTTAAAGTAAGCTCTCAGCTTATGCGTGAACTAGTTAATGAATTTACTGAGCAAAATATAAGTATGCCGGATGATGCTAGAGAACGAATTTTATTAAATGCCTCTGGCAAGGAATTTTCAAGCTCAGCAGTAAAAGAGCGTTTAAATGAAAAGAAACCACCGGAAACCCACGAGCAAACCGAAACACTTAACGATGTAAGCAGTGATACTGACGAAATACGCGAACAGGCAGAGCAGTCAAGGGATCCTGAACAAGGAAAGAATATTATTTAAGTTAATAAAATTTAGATGCAAAAAAGCCCGCAGCGTTAACTGCGGGCTTTTTATTGAATGAGTGAGTCAGCCTATAAGCCGGGTTTTGTCCTTTCCGAAGAAAGTGATAATCATTCGTCTAGGCCATAAATCGCTCTATGGCTCAAGCAACCTACCCGGTTCCAACGTGGGCCACGCCATAAGGAACCCTATTTGGTCTTGCTCCGAGTGGAGTTTACCTTGCAACCGACTATTACTAGCGGCCCGGTGCGCTCTTACCGCACCCTTTCACCCTTACCAACCTAAGTTGGCGGTCTTCTCTCTGCTGCACTTGTCGTGGGCTCACGCCCCCCAGCCGTTAGCTGGCACTCTGCCCTGTGGAGCCCGGACTTTCCTCCCCCTGATCATTTTCGTCACAGGCAGCGATTATCTTGGCTGACTCGGCGCGCAGTATACATGACGCTAAAGCCAAGCGCAGTAATATTTACTCTTTTTCTTCAATAATTGTTTTGTATAGTGCATTTTTTTTCATGCCAAAGTACTCAGCTACAACACCGCACGCTTTTTTCATTGGCATTTCTTTTTCAAGTAGAGCCAACATTTTACGAGCCTCTGGTGGAATGTCGTCTACCACCTTAGGTTTGCCCGGCAGCATGAGAACTATTTCGCCGCGTTGCTTAGTGGGATCATCTGTTAAAAACTGCTTTAGCTCACTCACTGAGCCATTAAAAAAAGTTTCGAACGTTTTAGTTAGCTCTTTGGCAAATACGACCTGCTGTTCACTGCCAAGTGCAGTTTCTAAATCGTCTAGACTTGCCATAATACGGTGCGTACTTTCATACATTATACTGGTAATACTTGAGTTAACCGCATCGATAAAAAAATCTTGGCGAGCCTTACTTTTAGCGGGCGTAAAGCCAATAAACTGAAAACGATCGGTAGGCAGCCCTGAACAACACACCGCGGTTATAGCAGCGCACGCACCTGGTACTGGGGTTACGCTTGCCCCTTGCTCACGACATAAGTTTACAACCGCATATCCAGGGTCACTAATGAGTGGCGTGCCTGCATCCGATACTAAAGCAATATTTAATCCTTGATTAAGCTGATCGATAATTTGCTGTGCTTTTTGTTTTTCGTTGTGATCATGTAATGCAAATGTTTTTGCCTTAATACCAAAATGGCTAAGGAGCTTACCTGTATGGCGAGTGTCTTCAGCAGCGATTAAGTCAACCTGCGATAATGTCGCGATAGCACGCTGACTTAAGTCGTCATAATTGCCAATTGGGGTGGCAACAACGTAAAGAGTGCCAATTTTATGTGAATTCTCCTCATTTAACATTGAGGTCTCCTGCGTCAGTCAGTAATATAAGCAAATCGCGTTAACGTATTGGGAAATCATTGTGCGACTTAAACTAGTTGGTCTATTAATTATATTGTCAGGGTTATCGGCGTGTAGCACAACCGAAAAACCAATTAAAAAAAGCGATAACTTCAGCAGCAGTGCTAATGCGCTAAAAAATCAAGCGACTAATGCTCAATCTATCTATCAATTGGCCGTAAATCGCGAAGGTGCAGATAAAATACAATTATTGTATAGCGCACGTGATGCTGCTATTTCTGAGAAGAACTGGCCATTATTAGAGCAAATTGGTAGCGACCTAGAGTTAACAGCGAGTGTCGATCAAACTCAAAATCGCCTTTATATTGCATACGCGCAAAAGCAACAAAATAAAAATGACCAGTCTTTGATTATTTTACAATCGTTAGATGGTCAACTGATACAACCTGAACACTTTGCATGGCATCAGTTTTTAACAGCCAGTATTTACGCCTCACAAAATTTCCCTAAAAAAGCGGCTCCCTATTTTTTTAGAGCATCAGAAACATCTACAAAAAATAATATTGATATACCACAACTCGACCAACAATTATGGGATAACCTAAAACAGCTTTCTTCTTATGCGCTGGAGCGTTTTAACCGTGGCTCTGTTATTCAACAAGGCTGGGTAAATCTTGCTTTATACCATCAAGTATATGCAGGTAGCGGTGTAGAGTTAGATCAAGCAATAAATAATTGGCGACGCCGTTACGTGGGGCACCCTGCTGGAGCCGTGTTACCTAAACAAGATGAAAACTTTGTTGAATTAGCACCTTTGAACATTGACCGCTTAGTTTTGTTATTCCCTCAATCAGGTCCTAACGAACGCCTAGGTGATGCTTTAAAAGTAGGAGCTTTAGCCGCATTAGATAAACAAAATATTAATGAAGCTATTTTTATTGATGAAAATTTAAGTACTGCAGACATTGCAGCAAAACTTGACCAAATTAACCCTGACTTTGTAGTTGGGCCACTACTTAAAGCGAACATAGATAAGCTTACGGCAGCTGAAACGCTTATCAATATTCCTACGTTGCATTTAAATACATTCGATGGAGACACTATTTCGCTCCAACACTACTATTTTGCCCTAAACCCAGAGCACGAAGTTGAACAAGCTTTAGAGCATTTTCTAGCTATGGGATACCAAAAACCCATGCTACTCGCTCCAGAAAATACGAATGGCCAGCGCTTAGTTGATTTTTTTAATCAGCAATGGCAACGCTACAGCGAGACTAAACCTCAAATTGGTTTTTATGAAAACAATCAAGACATGCCAAAAACGATTAGTAGCTTATTAGAAGTTGATCAATCTAAAGAGCGTATAAAAACAATAAAAGCCTTATTTAAGCAAGAAGTTGAAAGTGAAACACGCTCACGCAGTGATATTGATGTAATTTATATTTTAGGTGATGCAATAGAAACACGCTTAATTAAGCCCTACCTTGATGTAAATGTGAGTACATTCTCAGAGCGAATTCCGCTGTATGCGAGCTCAAAAAGTCACAGTAAGCAAATTGACTCAACCGACAAAGGCGATTTAGACGGCCTGTATTTCACAGAATTACCTTGGATGCTTAATTCACAAATCACACAACATAACTTACGTGAGCAGTATAATTTGCTTTGGCCCGAGCAAGCCGATATTAGCCAGCGCTTATTCGCCATGGCATACGATGCAGTACTCGTTATTAACGATATTAGGCAGTTGAGCTTAATGCCTGGCAATCAATTTAGCGGTTTGAGCGGTAAGTTATCGGTTAATAGTAATGGGCACCTACAACGCGTACTTGATTGGGCACAATATACTAATCGCCAAATTAAGTCTGTGCAGTTAAAAACACAACGCCCTGTGCCCTTATTTATGCAGTCGGCTAGCGGTGTAAAAACGATAAATTAAGGGGGCGGCATGTCGTGGTTTAAAGAGCTGTGGCAAAATAGTCGTGAAAAAGGTCAGTACTACGAACTACAAGCGCAAAAATACCTAGTAGCGCAAGGTTTAAAACCTATAGAACGTAATTATTACTGCCCCTTTGGTGAGCTCGATATTATTATGAAAGAGGGTAACACCCTTGTTTTTGTAGAAGTGAAGTTTCGCAAAAACAATGCTCGAGGTGGTGCTAATTATGCGCTCAGCGCCCAAAAACAAGCACGGCTTAAACGTAGTATTCATCATTACTTAGCAGCTAAAAACTTAACAAATCAGGCATTAAGAATTGACTATGTAGCCATAACCGGAGAATCATCTCCTACATATAATTGGCTTAAAAACGTATTTTAAAAATACTAAAAAGAATTGGTAGGCTATGCAAGACACAATAAAAGAAATTTTCACAGAAAGTATTCAAGTTCAAATAGCCGCTGGAGAGGTCCTTCCCAGTGCGCTTGAATCGGCCGCGTTCACAATTGCACAAAGCCTTATTAACGGTAATAAGTTAATTTGTTGCGGGACAGCTAACTGTCATATGCTTGCGCAACATATAGCGGGTATATTGGTCAATCACTACGAAACAGAGCGTCCTTGCTTGCCTGCTATTGCTTTGTCACAAGAAAATATAAATCTTGGGCAGAACAATCACAGTGATGATCACGATACATTTGCCCGTCAAATCCGTGCATTCGCTCAACAAGGTGACTTACTATTGGTATTAGCAATTAATGGCAATGAAAAGCAGGTAATTTCAGCCGTTGAAGCTGCACTTACACGCGATATGAAGGTCATTGTTATGGTCGGTGACGATGGCGGTGAATTAGTAGGTTTACTTGGCCCTAATGATGTTGAAATAAGAACACCGTCTAAACGTCCAAGCCGTATTATAGAGTCGCATTTAACTAACTTACATTGTTTAAGTGAACTTATAGATTTAACGCTTTTCCCGCAGGATGAAAATTATGTTTAAACGCTCCCTTATTATTTTAGGTACCGTTGTATTATTACAAGGCTGTGCTGCAGCTGTTGTAGCCGGCACTGCCAGTGCAGTAACCGCTGCAAACGATCGTCGCACTATAGGCTCTCAAATCGATGATAACAATATAGAAATTAAAGCTAGCATTGCTATTAGTGAAGTTGAACGCCTAGAAAAGTCTGCTCGAGTTAACGCTATAAGTGTCAATGGTATTGTTTTGCTTGTTGGTCAAGTTGCTAATCAGGAAATGAAAAACGAAGCACAAATAACCGTAGAAGCGATTGCCGGCATTCGTAAAATTCATAACCAACTTCGTATTGGTTCAAATATTGGTATAACAACTCAAACTCATGATTCGTGGCTTACCTCAAAGGTAAAAGCACAGTTACTAGCAGCTAAAGATATTAGTAGCAATAACATTAAAGTGGTTACAGAAAACGCTGAGGTGTATTTGATGGGCTTGGTGTCTCAAGATGAAGCTAATCGTGCAGTTGATATTGCACGTAATGTGTCGGGCGTTGAGCGAGTAGTAAAGGTATTTGAATATATTAATTAAAAGCCACTAAATTACAGCGATAAAAAAACCGCTTTTAAGCGGTTTTTTTGTAATCTACATATTATTTTATAACACGTAAATGTGAGCCTTTTTTCTTTTCAGGTTTTTCTGGCAGTGTTTCATCTATATACTCAGATGAATCAACACTTTCTAGCCCTGTATCAAACTCGTCTTCGTCCTCTACAAACTCGTCTGCAGTAAAGACTGTACCTTCGCCATTCTCACGGGCGTAAATTGCAAGCACAGCACCTAAAGGTACATAAACTTGCATTGGCTGACCGCCAAAACGCGCGTTAAAACTAAGTTGGGTTAGGTCTAACGAAAACTGTGTTACTGCTGATGGGCTAATGTTAAGCACTATTTGTCCATCTTGCACAAATTGTGTAGGCACTTGCACATTCGCAAAACCAGCGTCCACCACAATATGTGGCGTACATTCGTTATCGACTATCCAATCAAAAAAAGCACGTAATAAATAAGGACGATTAGGCGTCATTATAAACGGATCTCACGCTCAGCTTCAGTTAAAGAGGCTTGGAATGATTCACGTTCGAATAAACGGATCATGTACTCTTTCATCTCTTTAGAGCCTGCACCATTAAGCTCAATACCAAACTCAGGTAAACGCCATAGTAGTGGTGCTAAGTAACAATCTACTAAGCTAAACTCTTCACTCATAAAGTAAGGAGCTTCGCTAAAGATAGGAGCTACTGCAAGTAATGCCTCGGTTAACTCTTTACGAGCTTGTGCTGCATCTGATGTGTTATTGCTGATTTTAGCAGCTAAGCTGTACCAATCAGTATCAATGCGGTGCATCATTAAACGGCTACGACCACGCATTACCGGGTAAACAGGCATTAGTGGAGGATGAGGGAAACGTTCATCAAGGTATTCCATGATGATATTTGCCTGATATAAACCAAGCTCACGGTCAATCAGTGTTGGCACTGTACCGTAAGGGTTAATTTCGTGAAGTGCTTCTGGCAGATTATCCTTTTCAGCCAAATGAATATCTACACTTACACCTTTTTCTGCAAGTACAATACGTACTTGATGGCTATACATACAGTTAGCCCCAGAGAAAAGGGTCATTACAGGGCGCTTATTGGCAGCTACGGCCATGCCTACCTCCATTAAATAACTAAAACAGCAATAGGGGCTTAAGCCCCTATTGCAAAATTACCTTTAAATATGTTCAAGATTAATGAACATCTCTCCAGTATTCTTTCTTAAGCATAAATGCCAAGATAAACAGGATAACTAAGAACCCAATTACCTTAATACCTAGCGCTTCCGATTCAAGTCGAGTAGGTTCACCTACGTACTCTAGGAAATTCGTTAAATCACGAACAGCTTGGTCATACTCATCTACACTCATCTCGCCTGAGCCATCTGTTTCAGTACCTGTGATATGTACAGTTGTTACACCGTCAACAGTTACTTCTTCAGTTATAGGAGTAGGAACACCCTGAAGTTCTTGTAGAACATGTGGCATACCTACTGATGGAAATAACGTATTATTTACACCAAACGGACGAGACTCATCTTTATAAAATGATTTCAAGTACGTGTAAATCCAGTCACTTCCACGTACACGTGCAACATTAGTTAAATCCGGCGGAGCCGCACCAAACCATTTTGCTGCATCATCTTTAGCCATTGAGTTCTTAATATGGCTACCTACTTTTGAACCATCAAAAATAAGCTGCTCTTGGCCAACTTCCGTTGGAATACCAATATCACGGAAAGTACGTTCATAACGCTGATACTGCATTTGGTGACAACCAAGACAGTAGTTCATGAACAACTTAGCGCCGCGCTGCAAAGATGGCTGATCAGATATATCGTTACCCGCGTCCATTAGTGGAACTGACGGGCCTGCCGCCATTGCAGGTAACATATTTACTGATAAAGCGAATAAACCAATTATTAGTTTTTTCATCATTTCGTTAACCTCTCAGGCAATGGCTTAGTTTTTTCATTCTTACTGTAAACAAATAACAGTACGAAGAACATAAAGTAAGTCACAGTACAAACTTGCGAAACAATTGTTTTAAAGTCAGTTTGCGGTGTAGCACCAACCCAACCTAAAAGAACAAAAGTAACAACAAAGCCTGCAATGTTCCATTTGTGGAAACCACAACGGTAACGAACAGAGCGAACTGAACCACGGTCAATCCAAGGTAATAACGCAAGTACTACAATTGACGCACCCATTGCTGCAACACCCATTAATTTATCAGGGATTGCGCGCAAGATTGCGTAGAATGGCGTGAAGTACCAAACAGGGAATATATGTTCCGGTGTCTTAAGTGGGTTTGCCGCTTCAAAGTTTGGAGCCTCTAAAAAGAAACCACCCATAGCAGGCATAAAGAACACAACCCAGCAGAACAAGATTAAGAAACCTACCACGCCCACAATATCTTTTACTGTGTAATAAGGGTGGAACGGAATCGCATCAATAATGTCTTTTTTATCAGTGTAGTATTCATGGAACTTAAATTTAGGCTTATCTTCTTCAGGAACCGTGCCTTTTTTACGTTTGTTATCAATACCATCTGGGTTATTAGAACCCACTTCGTGTAGTGCGACAATGTGTAAAAATACTAAGATAACAATAACCAATGGCAGTGCAATTACGTGTAATGCAAAGAAGCGGTTAAGCGTTGCACCAGAAATTACGTAGTCACCACGGATCCAAAGTGTAAGGTCATCACCAATAACAGGAATAGCCCCGAATAATGAAATGATTACCTGTGCACCCCAGAACGACATTTGGCCCCATGGTAATAAGTAACCCATGAATGCTTCAGCCATTAGGGCTAAGAAAATAAACATACCAAACAACCACAGTAACTCACGTGGTTTTTGGTAAGAACCGTAGATCATGCCACGGAACATATGCAGGTATACAACAATGAAGAATGCTGATGCACCGGTTGAATGCAGATAGCGCAGTAACCAGCCATAATCTACATCACGCATGATATATTCTATTGATGCAAATGCACCTTCAGCAGACGGTACGTAGTTCATTGTTAGCCAAATACCGGTCAGTATTTGGTTAACTAGTACTAACATTGCTAATGAGCCAAAGAAGTACCAAAAGTTAAAGTTTTTAGGTGCTGGATACTGTGCAATATGCATGTTCCAAACACGTGTCATTGGGATTCTGTCGTCAATCCAACCAATAATCTTACCAAACATTAGGCCACCCCTTGTTCTTCGCCCACTAAAATAGTGGTTTCATCAAGAAAAGTATATGGTGGAATTTCTAAGTTTAATGGTGCTGGAACCGATTGAAAAACACGGCCAGCCATATCAAATTTAGAACCGTGACATGGACAATAAAAACCATCATCAGTCCCTTCCACTTTTTCACCAAAGCCACCTTGTAAAAAGCTAGGTGAACATCCTAAATGCGTACAAATACCTACAGCGACAAAAATCTCTGGACGTAATGAACGGTAGTCATTTGTTGATGATTCTAATTGTTGTGGCTCTTGCGATTGCGGATCACGAAGTTGACCTTCGTGTTCTTTCATTTGCTCAAGCATTTTTGGGGTTCGTGATACAACCCATACAGGTTTACCACGCCACTCGACACGTATTAATTGTCCTGGCTCAAGTTTGCTTATATCTACTTCTACAGGCGCACCCGCAGATTTAGCTCGCTCACTTGGATTCCAAGACGCAATAAAAGGAACAGCAGCCCCAGCCGCACCAACACCACCAACAACAGAGGTAGCTATGGTTAAAAAGCGACGTCGGCCATTGTCTACAGGCGCATTGCTCATCCACTTATCTCCACTTACGATTCTCAACACTTGCTATATTGAGAACATCAGTTACAGCAGGTTAATTATTCGAAATTTTTAAAATAGAAATGATCATAATTAAAACCCTTGTTTAAAACAAGGTTATTAACAACTCAGGTCTTGAAAAATATTAATTTCACCAATGGTTTGATTAAGCTAGTTCGAGCACGAGCCGAAAAGTAATAATATCACTTCTGTAAAAACGATGTAGTGACCAAGATCAACTCCACTAAGCGGAAGTTTTAAGACTACACATAGTGTTATAAAACTTGATCGTTTTACTTCCACGCCAATTGTAGCAAAAAATTCCATCAATTAACTGATGGATTTAAACTAATTACGATAATTATTTAACTTTTTTGCACCTATCTGGCTATTTACTTCCTTTCGTTCAATTAATACGCCGTTATTGCACTGTGTGATCATCATAAACAGTAATTTGCAATTACAGCTTAGGCTAACAATTTTTTAAAGCTCAAATGAATCAGAAGAAATTTATCGCCAATAACAAAAAACCCAGCATAAGCTGGGTTTTTGAATTCTTGATAACGTATAGATTAACGTTTTGAGAACTGTGGACGCTTACGCGCTTTCTTAAGACCCACTTTCTTACGTTCAACTTTACGTGCATCACGAGTAACGAAACCTGCTTTACGAAGTTGTGGACGTAGTGACTCGTCAAACTCCATAAGTGCACGAGTGATACCGTGACGGATAGCACCAGCTTGACCAGTTGTACCACCACCAGAAACGGTGATGAAAAGGTCAAATTTTTCAGTCATATCAACAAGCTCAAGAGCTTGATGAACAACCATGCGTGCTGTTTCGCGACCAAAGTACTCTTCTAAAGAGCGCTTGTTGATTACGATGTTACCAGTGCCTGGGCGTAAGAATACGCGAGCACTTGAACTTTTACGACGACCTGTACCGTAGTATTGATTTGCCATGATAGTGCTCCTTAAATGTCTAGAACCTGAGGCTGTTGTGCAGCATGGTTATGCTCAGTACCTGCGTAAACTTTAAGTTTACGGTACATAGCGCGGCCTAAAGGACCACGTGGCAACATGCCTTTAACTGCTTTTTCGATGATCATTTCAGGCTTTGCAGCTTGAAGTTTATCAAAAGTAGTAGACTTAAGGCCACCTGGAAAACCAGAGTGAGCGTAGTACACTTTATCTTTGAATTTGTTACCAGTTACAGTAACTTTCTCAGCGTTGATAACGATGATGTAATCACCAGTATCTACGTGTGGAGTGTATTCAGCTTTGTGCTTACCGCGTAGGCGATGAGCGATTTCAGTAGCGATGCGACCTAAAGTTTTACCTTCAGCGTCAACTACGTACCAGTCACGTTTTACTGTTTCTGGTTTAGCAACAAACGTTTTCATTTATAAAAATCCAATGTTTTTCAATTAAAACCACAAGTAGTTAATATTAACTACTGCTCTAAGTTTGCTATAACCCCTTCGAGTTTTAGACTTTTGCGCCGCTCATTAGTGGCTAAACTATATGAAGGCATAGAACGCAACGTGGCAGACGCGGGAGTATACCAGCACTTAAATCACATTGCTACCGATCGGTTGTTTTTCCCACAAGAAAATTATCGCTATTTACAAATAAGAGTTGGAAGCGCGCAACGACCGGCATTCTAATTTTTATTAAGCTAAATGTTCTCTTGCTAAATACTCTAACGACTGCATTTCTTGTAAACGGCTTATGCAGCGTTTAAATTCAAAATTTAAGTTACCTTGGGTGTAAAGTTCGGTAATCGGTTTTTCTGCTGAAATAATTAGCGTCACGTGGCGTTCGTAAAATTCATCTACTAGAGCAATAAAGCGCCTTGCTGCATCGTCATTACTTTGGCCAAGCTGTTTTACATTAGAAATAATTACCGTGTTATATAAACGGCTAATTTCCATGTAATCAACTTGGCTACGTGCAGTCTCACACAATTCACTAAATTCGAATAGCACGACACTTTGAGCTACTTTGCGCGTTTTTATTAAGCGCCCTTCTATTTCTATAGGGTGATCGAGTTGACCCGGTTCAGCAGACAACTTATCAAAATATTCAAATAGATTTTTATCAGCTTGTTCATCAAGCGGGCTGTGAAAAATTTCAGCTTGTTCTAAGGTTCTCAGTCGATAGTCAATACCCGAATCTACATTCACTATTTCAGTATTGAGTTTTACCAGTTCAATGGCAGGCATAAAACGAGCCCGCTGTAGGCCATTTCTATATAAATCGTCAGGTACAATATTAGAGGTAGCGACTAAAACAATTCCACGAGCAAAAAGCGCTTCCATTAAACCACCCAGTAACATGGCATCCGTTATGTCTTGCACAAAAAATTCATCAAAACAAATGATGTCGGTTTCTGATTTAAATATATCCGCTACTTTTTCCAGTGGATTGGCCGTGTTATTTAGTTTTTTTAATTCGTCATGCACACGGTGCATGAAACGATGAAAATGCACGCGCATTTTTCGATCACTTGGCAAAGCCTCGTAAAAAGTATCAACTAAATACGTTTTTCCACGTCCAACTCCGCCCCAAAAATACAGGCCTTTTATAGGTTCTGGTTCGTTTTTACCAAATAAATTAGCGAAAAAACCTGTTGATTTTGGTTTTGTTTGCGTGAGGTCATCATATAAACGTTGCAAGTGGCGCACAGCATTTTCTTGTGCTGCGTCGTGTACAAAGTCATCTCGTTTTAAATCTTGTTGATATGTTTGCCAAGGAGTCATATGTATTTTCAGTCAAAACGCAGTTTAATTTGTAAAGCATATTAACACGCATCATAACTCGGGGTATATTACACTTAATATGATTTATAAATGAATCAGCATTCTTTCGTTATTTTCCCAAAGGGGTAGTTTATGGGCACAGTTATATGGGTAGGTTTAATCGTTATTGTTGCGGTTATAGCATTTTTTATTGGTGCATTTGTTACTAAAAAACAGTTCAAACAAGATGAGTTAAAAGAGCAAGCGGAACAAGCGCAAAGCGAACTTGAGCAATACCGCCAAGACGTAGCTGACCATTTAGCAAGCACCAGCAAGCTTGTGAATAAAATGAAAGATAACTACAACCAGCTCTTGAGTCATGTAGAAGAAACTAATCAATTACTGTTAGAAGATAGAAATAAAGAACCAGCAGCCCCTTACTTTTCAAAAGAAACAACAGAGCAATTACAAGCATCTTTAAAAGAGCGTCGTTCTGATCGCTCTTCAGCAGAGGCGCAACCGGCAGACTTTGTGTCAGGTGAGTCTGGTTTATTTGCTGGTGAAAATAAAGTACAGGACCGCTCTAAAGCATCTTGATGAACTTTTTTTTGACCCCATAGTCTTTAGATATAACAGCTTTGTTGTTTTATCTTACTAACAAACTAAAAAAAGGCTGCTTATGCAGCCTTTTTTAATTTTTGTTTTTCCTAAGTGGAGTAAACCTTGACTATGAAAATGAAATTATCACTTATCAGTGCTGCTATTTTATCTACAAGCTTATTAATGAGCCCGGTAGCGTCTTACGCAAAGTTACCAATAGCAGTTAATGGGCAACAGCTACCGACTCTTGCACCTATGCTTGAACAAATCTCCCCTGGTGTTGTGAGTATTCAGGTTTCGGGCTCTAAAGAGGTTCGCCGCCGCGCCGATCCACTTGAGTTCTTTTTTGGCCAGCAACAACCTCGCAGCCAAAAGCGCCAATTTAGTGGTTTGGGTTCAGGTGTGATTATCGATGCAGATGAAGGTTATGTGGTTACTAATAATCACGTGATCCAAGATGCTGAAAAAATGATCGTTACACTCGAAGATGGACGTGAATTTGAAGCTACTAAAATTGGTACAGATAAAGAGTCTGACATTGCACTACTACAAATAGACGCTGATGACCTGACAGAAATCAAACTTGCTAACTCAGACCAATTACGAGTCGGTGATTTTGCAGTTGCTATAGGCAACCCGTTTGGCTTAAGCCACACCGTCACCTCAGGCATTGTTAGTGCCCTTGGACGCAGTGGTTTAAACATTGAAGGTTACGAAGATTTCATTCAAACAGACGCCGCAATTAACCAAGGTAATTCTGGCGGTGCTTTAGTGAATTTAAATGGAGAACTAATTGGCATTAACACCGCTATTTTAGGTGCATCTGGTGGTAACGTTGGAATTGGTTTTGCTATTCCTTCTAACATGATGAAAAACTTGGTTGATCAGATTATTGAGCATGGTGAAGTACGCCGTGGCTCGCTAGGCATATCGGGTCGTCCACTTGATGCGGGCTTAGCCAAAGCACAACAGCTTGATGTTAAACAAGGTGCTTATGTAATGCAGGTAATGGATGATACTGCTGCTAGTAAAGCAGGCATAAAAGCCGGGGATGTTATTGTAAGCATTAATGGCAGCGATATAAGCGGCTTCCATGAACTGCGCAGTAAAATTGCTACATTAGGTGAAGGCAGAGAAATAAAGCTCAGTATTTACCGAGATGGAAAAATAAAAACGCTCAAAGTCACACTCGACGGTGCATCTGGTGTTAAAGCGGTTGGCGAAGAACTGCATCCCGCATTTCAAGGGGCTGAATTAGAAAATGTTCAGAAAAATAACGCAAAGGGGATTGAAATTACCTCTGTCGATCCTCGCTCTCCTTCTGCACGGGTAGGCCTAGAAGAAGGTGACATGATAGTCCAAGTGAACCGCCAACGTGTTGAGACTATTCGCGATATGAATAAAATCATCGAAAATACTAAAGGTAATATTGTACTAGGCGTTAAACGTGGACGTGAGTCTATATTTATCCTAATTCAGTAATTAATCGCAGTATATGTGTAATAAAAATAACAGCGGCACTTGCCGCTGTTATTTTTTTTGTGCCATCATAAAGGGATTGCTCCTTTAATAATAAGAAACTTGTGCTGAAATTCATTAAATTTGTCCTCCCTCCTCTATTTGCAGGTCTCAGTATTGCTTTTTTAGTGGTTTTTTTCAGCCCAAATATGAGAGCAGCGCTGCTGCCTAATGTTCCTATCCCCAGTGCAATGAGTGCAAGCCACTTAAGCTTTTCTGATGCAGTAAAGCGCGCAGCCCCGTCTGTCGTTACTATTTTTTCTGAAAGTATTTCAAAGGAGCCCCGCTACAAAAGAAAAAACACCGTTCAGGAGTTAGGCTCAGGCGTTATTATGTCGCCAGATGGCTATATACTTACTAATTATCATGTTGTTAATAATGCTGATGTCATTATGGTGATTTTAACTGACGGCCGACGTTTTTTTGATGTGCAGCTTATAGGCTTTGATACAATTACAGATCTAGCACTACTTAAAATAAATGCAGAACACCTTCCTGTTATACCCGTAAACGATGACTATACGACTAGCGTGGGAGATGTTGTATTAGCTATTGGCAACCCACTCAACTTAGGGCAAACCATTACACAAGGGATTATTAGTGCCACAGGTAAACAAAAAATCACCGATAGCCCGTTTAATAACCTACTGCAAATGGATGCAGCAATTAATGTAGGAAATTCCGGTGGTGCACTCGTTAATTCAAATGGTGATTTAGTAGGTATTACTTCAGCGCAATTTAAAACCCGCGAAAACTTAAACATTCAAGGCATCTTTTTTGCTGTCCCCTACACCCTAGCTAAGGAAGTAATGGCTAAGCTAATTCGTCATGGCCGTGTAGTGCGTGGTTACTTAGGGTTTGAAGGCACAGCCGTAGACAGTACAGGCAAAGAGGTTAATGACAACTTAACCCCTGTGAGCGGCATGCGTATTACAAATTTAGATCCATTAGGGCCTGCGTGGCAAGCAGGCATTGAAGAACAAGATATTGTAATAAAAATTGCGGGGCTTTCAGTGGCTAATCCACAAAAGGTACTCGAAAAAATTGGCAATACTGAACCAGGTAAAGAAATAGAGTTTGAATTGTATAGAGATGGGAAAATCGAAAAAATAATGGTTACTGTGGCTGAGCTTGAAACCAAACTCTAAATAAAGAAAGGTCGGTGTAATCACACCGACCAGCATTTAAACGTGTTAGCTTGCTTTACGCTTTATGTTAGCGCCTAGCGCGCTGAGTTTATCCTCAATACGCTGATACCCTCTATCAACGTGATAAATACGATCAACAACTGTTTCACCTTGCGCTACAATCCCTGTAAGGATTAAGCTTGCTGATGCTCGTAAATCCGTAGCCATAACTTGAGCGCCAGAAAGACTTTTAGTCTCACCACATATTGCTGTGTTGCCTTCTAAGCGAATGTTTGCACCCATGCGCTGTAACTCAGGCACATGCATGAAACGGTTCTCAAAAATAGTTTCTGTAATTGTCGCGCTGCCGTTAGCCACTACATTAAGTGCAGTAAACTGAGCTTGCATATCGGTTGGGAACCCTGGATGCGGGGCGGTTTTAACATTCACCGCTTTAAGCTCACGACCACGCATATCCAGATAAATAGAATCGTCTTTCACTTCAAGTAAGGCATTTGTCGCGCGCAGTTTTTCAATAACCGGTTCAAGTGAATGAAAGTCTGTGTTTTTACACAATACTTCACCGCCAGCCATTGCTGCAGCAACTAAGAACGTACCTGTTTCAATACGATCCGGTAAAATTTTATGTTCACAACCGGATAAGCGTTCTACGCCTTCAATTTCAATACGGCTCGTCCCTGCGCCCGTAATTTTAGCACCCATTGCAATCAAGCAATTTGCTAAATCGGTAATTTCAGGTTCACGGGCTGCGTTTTCAAGTACTGTTTTACCATCGGCCAACGCTGCTGCCATCAACAAGTTCTCGGTTGCGCCTACACTGACCATCTCCATAAAGATCTCAGCGCCTTTAAGGCGACCATCCACTTTTGCATTGATGTAACCATTTTCGACGCTAATTTGCGCACCTAAACGTTCCATGCCTTGAATATGAATATCAACAGGGCGAGCACCAATAGCACAGCCGCCTGGCAATGAAACTTGTGCCTCACCAAAGCGAGCAACTAAAGGCCCTAATGCTAATACAGACGCGCGCATTTGCTTTACTAAATCGTATGGGGCCAACGTTTTATCAACAGTTGCACCATCAATGACGAGGGTATCACTCTGCCAATTTACATCTGCACCTAATGTTTTTAGCAAAGCTTCTGTAGTTACAATATCGCGTAAGCGTGGCACATTGGTAAATGTACTTTTACCGTCGGCCAAAAGTGAGGCAAATAAAATAGGCAGTGCTGCGTTTTTAGCACCAGAAATAGTCACCTCACCAGCAAGTGAAGTGCCACCTTGAATTACAAATTGATCCATTAGGAGGCCCTATTTATTGCGGTAAAATAAATTTTTGTTCGCGTTTCCACTCAGTCGGTGTAAAAGCACGAATAGAAACTGCATGAATAGTACCGTCTGAAATAGTATTCATTAGTGGACCATATACTAGCTGTTGCTTTTTAACTCGGCTTAAACCGTCGAAGCACTCACCCACGGCAACAACTTCATAATGGCTTCCATTGGCTTTTACATGAACTTCTGCTAATTGAAGTTCTTCGCGTAATAATGTTTCGACTTGGCTAGTTTCCATAACTCTCACTCAAATAGGGTTGTAACTTGACCCAATTGCATTAAATTTTGCAATTGCTCAGGTGGATTTTGCAATTCAAGGCGAATACCTTGCTGCTTTAATTCTGCAAAAGAGTGAATTAACCAAGCTAAGCCGGCTGTGTCAACCCTTGACACCCCACTTAGGTCAAAATAGATGGTTTTATGCTTAGTTTGTAGCTGCTTGTTCAGAAGTTGTTCATCGCCAATTGAATTTCGAGAGAGCTCGCCGCTCGCTCGAAACTGTTGATCATCAATTTGGCTTATCGCCAATTTAGTCATTCGAGCTACTGCCTCTAAATTGAACTGGAAGCTTACTTTTTTGCTCTAAAAGGTCACTTACCTTATCAATACCTTGCTGACGCAAAATACCTTGTAGCTCACTTTGCTTAGCATCTAACAAGCTTATCCCTTCAGCAATCATGTCGTATGCACGCCACTGACCACTACGATCTTCACGAACTTTAAAATCAATGCGGATATCTGGCTTACCATCTTCGATAATCTTTGTTTTTACTACAACCACATCCTGGCCTTTAAATGGTTGCGGTGCACCAAATTCAACGTGTTGGTTAGTATATTGGGTAAATACACCTGCATACGTAGCAACTAAATACTCTCTAAACACGTCAATAAAGCGCTGAATATCTTTAATTGCTTGTGCTTTTTCAGCATCATCTGTGATTGCGCGCACTTTAGATACTTCACTTCCTAATACACGCAGTGCTGCGTATTTATAATCAATATAGGGCATCAACTCTTCTTCAACGATAACGCGAAGATACTCTTGATCTTTAACAATCAATGGTTGATCTTTTTTGATTCGGTCAAATGTATACTCTGAAACCTTGCGCACCATTTTATTTGGATCGTCTAACTTTACTTCTGCAGCACTCACCGTTTGCATTAGGCTCAATGCGCTAAGCGTTATAATAGCTAAATACTTTTTCAACATAATAATTACTCACTACCTTGGTTGAATAAAAACTGCCCAATTAATTCTTCTAACACAATGGCAGACTTAGTATCAATAATTGAATCCCCATTACCTAACGCCTTACTTTCTACGCCAAATAAATCATCAATTGCTGTATCTTGTTCATTGTTGGTTACTGTTTCACCTAAACAGCGCTGTTCAGCTGAACTGGAGGCAATAACAGGATTTAAACCTAAGTATTGCTCGCCTAAAATACCCGATGTAAGTATGGATATAGAGCTTGTATCTGAAAAACGACATAAGTATTGCGCATCAATAGTCATATCAACCACAGGTAAAAACTCTTTTGGATGAACATAAATTGACTCAACGCGACCAATTACCACACCACCTACTTTGATGGGGGCTCGTGCTTTTAATGAGCCAATATTTTCAAACTTTGCATTGAGTGAATAGGTTTCGCCTGAGCCACTAATACCTGCATTCGCTACTTTAAGCGCTAACATAGCAAAAGCTAAAATGCCAAGCGCTACAAAAAAGCCAACTAAAATTTCTAATTTCCGTGAATTCATTATTTATACCCTAATTAGCTGGTAAACATTACCGCTGTCAAAATAAAGTCGAAACCTAAAACGGCCAATGACGAGTGTACAACTGTCTCGGTAGTTGCTTTGCTGATCCCTTCCGACGTTGGAACACAGTCATAGCCTTTGTAAAGTGCAATCCAAGTAACCACTATTGCAAATACAAAGCTTTTAATTATGCCGTTTAGTACATCAGCCTGAAACGACACTTGCGATTGCATAATTGACCAAAAGCTACCGGTATCTACACCTAACCAATCAACCCCAACTAAATGAGCCCCTATAATTGCAACGGCAGAGAATATAATTGCAAGTAAAGGCATGCTAATAAAACCAGCCCAAAAGCGAGGTGCGATAATACGTTTAAGTGGATCAATTGCCATCATCTCTAATGATGATAATTGTTCGGTGGCTTTCATTAGGCCTATTTCTGCGGTAAGTGCACTGCCTGCACGCCCAGCAAATAATAGCGCAGTAACAACAGGGCCTAGCTCACGTAATAAACTCAGTGCTACAAGTGGCCCTAAGCTATCTTCAGCACCATACCCTACTAATACGGTGTAGCCTTGCAATGCGAGTACCATACCGATAAACAAGCCCGATACCATAATTATAAGCAGCGACTGCGAACCCACCATATAAAGCTGGCGAACAAGCAGCGGAGTGCCTTTTTTAAAATTAGGAACATGCGCGAGTGCACTGAACAACATGTAAGCTGAGCGACCAAGGGCAGCAAAGCGACCCAGAGTTTTATGCCCTAACTTTTGAAACAAATCCAACATTAGGCTTTTTCTCCAAGCAACTCATCTGCATAGGCTTGCGCGGGGAAATGAAATGGCACAGGACCATCAGACAAACCTTTTAAAAATTGCTGAACTAGCTCAGATTCATGATTGCGCATTTCATCTGGCGTACCTGAGCCTATCACGCCCTGATCGGCAATAATAATAACGTGATCGGCAATACTCATTACTTCAGTTACATCATGGGTCACAATTAAAGACGATAAACCTAATACTTGATTGAGCGATTTAATTAACTTTACAAGCACGCCCATTGAGATAGGATCTTGGCCAGCAAACGGTTCGTCATACATGATGAGCTCTGGATCGAGCGCTATTGCGCGAGCAAGAGCAGCACGCCTTGCCATCCCACCTGATAACTCTGAGGGCATTAAATCTTTAGCTCCGCGTAAACCCACAGCCTGCAGCTTCATTAACACCACTAAACGAATAAGATCTTCACTTAGTTTTGTGTGCTCACGAATCGGAAAAGCAATATTGTCAAACACAGACATGTCGGTAAACAAGGCACCACTTTGAAATAGCATGCTCATTTTTGTACGCGCTTCGTATAATTCTGAACGCGTCATAGAAGGAATACTGCCACCTTCAAATAAAATATCACCCGAATCAGGTTTTAATTGGCCACCAATTAAACGCAACATCGTGGTTTTACCAATACCGCTTGGCCCCATAATCGCAGTGATTTTGCCTTTAGGCACACTAAAGCTCATATTTTTATATATGACCCTATCGCCCCTGGAAAAGCTAACATCCTTGACTTCTACTATTGATTGCGACAAGTCGCTCTCCATAAAAATGTTCACTAGTGCCCCTATTTTAAATCTTTTTGATCCAATATGGAAAAAACAATTCGTAAGATTTTGTAATGTACGTTTAAAACACACATTTAGACTCACTCATCTTCACTTAACCAACACTTAAACTAGGGTCTGTTACCTATTAAGGTTAAATTTTCAGCAACCCATTTAGAATTTTGGCAAGTTAGTACCTAGTGGTGTAGTTATTCCCCATACATCAGCAAAACTTTAATACTGAAAGCCTAACAGCCCCGACTAATTAATTTAGTAAAATGAATTAGTCTACGTAGTTGACCTTACTCTTTTATTTATACTTTCATCGTGGCATTTGTTACTATTCGCGCCATTCCTATTTTGAATAACTGGCTTAATACAATGGTTACCTCGTTTGTTATTTTGATTCTTGGTTTTGCAGCCCTAGTTTGGAGTGCTGACAGGTTTGTTTATGGTGCGGCCGCACTGGCTAAAAACTTTGGCGTACCAACCTTAATTGTTGGTTTAACTGTTGTTGCCATGGGCTCATCAGCACCTGAAATGATGGTATCAGCCTCTGCTGCATTGGCTGGAAAAACAGACACAGCGGTAGGTAACGCAATTGGCTCAAATATCACAAATATTTTACTGGTATTAGGTATTACTGCTTTATTTAGGCCTCTTAGCGTTTCTTCAAGTACATTAAAACGTGAAATCCCGTTAGTGCTTATTGTATCTCTAGCTACTTGGTATATTTTTTCAGATAACTACTTTTCGCTTGCTGAAGGCGTTGCCTTATTAATTGGTTTTGTCGTCTTTATTGGCGGGCTGATTATTGTTTCGCTACGTGCTAAAAATCAAACAGACCCATTTGTATCAGAAGCATGTGATGAAGTACCCAATGACGTACCAACAAAAAAAGCAGTAATTTGGTTAGTTATTGGTATGGTCTTACTTCCTGTCAGTGCACATTTTTTAATAGATTCAGCGGTCGATATTGCAAAATATTTTGGCCTAAGCGATTTAGTCATTGGCTTAACAATTATTGCAATAGGTACTAGCTTGCCAGAGCTTGCAGCTTCAATTGCGGGGGTTCTTAAAAATGAAGATGACTTAGCACTGGGTAATATTGTTGGCTCTAATATTTTTAATATTCTTGCCGTGCTGCCTTTCGCAGGCATTATTAACCCTTCTGTTATAGACCCGTCTGTTGCTAACCGCGACATACTTATTATGATTGGTGCCACGGTCGCACTTATTATCATGTCATTGAACTTTAGAGGTGCTCAGCGCATCAATAGAGTAGAGGGCGGCTTATTATTAATCGCTTTTTTAGGCTACCAAGGGTATATTTTCAGTCAAGTAGGGTAAGTAATGGCAACGCTAAATTTTATTGAACAAGGCCTACGTGTATTAGACATAGAGCGCCAAGCATTGAGTGATATTGCACAATATGTGGATGAAAATTTTCATCAAGCATGTCAGTTAATATACGACTGCCAAGGCCGAACTATTGTTATAGGCATGGGAAAATCGGGTCATATTGGCAATAAAATAGCGGCGACGTTAGCAAGTACTGGCAGCCCTGCATTTTTTGTACACCCCGGTGAGGCAAGTCATGGCGACTTAGGTATGATCACTAAAAATGATGTGGTTATGCTAATTTCTAATTCTGGTGAAACAAGCGAAGTCCTCAATATAATTCCCGTTTTGAAACGCCTCGGCGCAAAAATGATAGCCATGACAGGCAACGCTAGCTCAACAATGGCAACGCTTGCAAACGTACATATTTGCATAAAAGTACAAAAAGAAGCCTGTTCGTTAGGCTTAGCCCCTACAGCAAGCACAACAGCAACACTTGCAATGGGCGATGCCATGGCGGTTGCACTGTTAGAAGCTCGCGGTTTTACAGCTGATGACTTTGCGCTATCTCACCCCGGCGGCAGTTTAGGTAAACGTTTACTGCTGACCCTAAAAGATGTCATGCATAGCGGTAAAAACACACCTATTATTAACGTTACTCAAACTATAAAAGATGCACTGATAGAAATGTCGGCAAAAGGCTTAGGCATGACAGCCATAGTTGATTCTCAGCAACAACTTGTAGGGCTCTTTACCGACGGTGATTTACGTCGTATTTTAGAACAACGAATTGATATACATACAACACAAATAGATGTTGTAATGACCAAGTCCTGCACAACGGCAACGCAAGATATTTTGGCCGCTGAAGCACTTAATATTATGGAGCAAAAGCGTATTAATGGTTTAATCATCGTTAATGAGCAAAACCACCCTATTGGTGCATTAAATATGCAAGACTTACTAAAAGCAGGAGTATTATAAATGCAATTTGAAGAGCTCTATCAACCATTGAGTGAAGACGCAAAAGCACGTGCAAAAAAAGTAAAGCTACTTATTTGTGATATTGATGGTGTGTTTTCTGATGGTCGCATTTATTTGGGTAACCAAGGCGAAGAGCTCAAAGCATTTAATACAAAAGATGGCTTTGGCATTAAAGCGCTAATTAATAGTGGCTTTGAAGTTGCGGTAATTACAGGACGCCACTCAAAAATAGTACAACAGCGTATGACAAGCTTAACAGTACAACATATATACCAAGGCCAAGAAAATAAATTACTCGCTTACGAAGAACTAAAAACAAAGCTCAATTTAAATGATGAGCAAATTGCCTACATTGGCGATGATGGCCCAGACATGCCAGTGATGGAGTTAGTAGGGTTTGCTGTTGCAGTAAATGACGCACATCCGCTAATAAAACGTTTAGCACATTATACAACACAAATGCCAGGTGGCTTTGGTGCAGTGAGAGAACTAACCGACCTGCTAATGCTTGAAAATAACAAACCTTTGACCACAAAAGGGACTAGTTCATGAATGCAGCGCGCATAATATTAAGCGTTTTATTCATCAGCTGTATGGTTTGGCTTTGGTACCCTTATTTCACACAAGTAAATTTACCACAACAAACCGAAGCAGACATAATTGCAAAGCCCGATTACACAGCCATAGAGCTAAAACAAACAGCGTATGACGAAAATGGGAAAATCAGCCATAAAGTAACGGCAGCGCGAATGGAGCTATATCAAGAATTAGGGTTTACCTTTTTTGATAAACCTATTTTTACGCTATACAACGACAAACAAACATGGCGAATTAACGCTAATGAAGCAACATTATACGAAGGCAGACAACTAATATTAGAAGGTAACGTTGTTGCTAGTAATTTAACTGATAACGCAATGATAGATAAAATTAATGCTGATAACATTCAGGTAGATATAAAATTACTAACGATGCAATCAGAGCAGCCTGTCATTGTTACAGGGCCCAATTTAAAAATCACCGGTAAAGGCTTAGAAGCCGATTTAAAAACCGAAGTGATAAAATTAATTAACCATACGCGAACTATTTATTATGACCAATAAACTATCAACACTCTTTATTATTCCAACATTTTTACTTGCATTAGGTACTAATGCCGCTGAAACAACAGCGCCAATTTCTGCAAATCAAATTTCGATTAGTGCGGATAAACAAGAGGGTCAACTAAAAGAAAACGTAGGTATCTTTGAAAAAAATGTTGAAATTATTCATGGCGACAGAAAAATTACCGCAGACCGCCTTGAGGTTCACAAGCGCGATGAGCTAGGCGACAACAAGCAATTGTTAATTGCCACAGGTACGCCTGCATATTTTGAAGAAAAACAAGCCGACGGCACAATAATGAGCGCCAGCGCTAATGAAGTTAGATACGATGTTTCAACGCGTTTTTTAACATTAATTGGAGATGCAGAGATATCTCAAGCTGGGCAAAAAATGAATGCTAAAAGCATTACCTACGATATAGAACAGCAGCTTATTAGCGCCGAAAAAGATGAAAGCTCAACTGACCGTGTACACACTATCTTAGTGCCTGTGGAGCCTAAAAAAAATGACAAAGGCCAACCATGAGCACATTAAAAGCAGAGCTACTAGCCAAAAGCTACAAAGGCCGTGAAGTTGTAAAAAATGTGGGCTTAGAAGTTAAAGCTGGCAGTATTGTAGGCTTGCTTGGGCCAAACGGCGCAGGTAAAACAACAACCTTTTACATGATTGTAGGCTTAGTCCCTAGCGACAAAGGCAAAATATCTATCGATGATAACGATATTACGCTTTTACCTATGCACAGTCGTGCTAGATTAGGCATTGGCTACTTACCACAAGAGTCGTCTATATTTAGAAAATTAACAGTGTATCAAAACTTAATGGCTATTTTAGAAACTCGAAAGGAGCTCACTAAACAAGCCAGAGAAGATACATTGAATAATCTATTAGATGAATTTAGCATTCAACACATTCGCGACAGCAAAGGCATGGCATTATCGGGCGGAGAACGTCGCCGAGTGGAGATTGCACGTGCTTTAGCCGCAGATCCAAAGTTTATTTTGTTAGACGAACCATTTGCCGGTGTTGACCCTATCTCAGTATTAGATATTAAAAAAATTATTGAACACCTGAAAAACCGTGGGATTGGCGTATTAATAACAGACCACAATGTAAGAGAAACCCTTGATGTTTGCGAAAAAGCCTACATTGTTTCTCATGGGGAACTGATTGCTTCTGGTACCCCTGAACACGTATTAAATGATAAAACTGTACGCGATGTATATTTAGGCGAGCAATTTAGGCTGTAACATTTACGCCTTATTTATAAGCATCTGCTAGTATTAACTATAACAACTTAAAAGGATTGTTAGAGATACATGAGGCAATCACTACAGCTGCGCATGGGCCAGCAACTTACAATGACACCTCAGTTGCAACAAGCTATTCGCTTGCTGCAATTAAGCACATTGGATCTTCAGCAAGAAATACAAGAAGCGCTCGACAGCAACCCATTACTTGAGGTTGAGGAGCAAGACTATGCCGATGATCTTGCGGGCAAAAATGAGCAAAAAGCAGATAACGATGAAGTTACAGTAACCGTATCTGCCGATGAAGCCCCTAGCGAGTATGAACAAGACAGTGGTGAAGCGCTTGCTAAAGATACCGTAAGTGACGACATGGCAATGGATGTTAGCTGGGATGAGTATATGAGTGCAGCCCCTGCATCATCTTCAGGCCCAATGCCTGAAGATGAGTCTATATATCAGGGCGCATCAACTGAAACGCTTCACGAATACTTAATGTGGCAATTACAATTAACGCCATTTAGCCCTACAGATGAAGCCATCGCTATTGCTATTGTAGAAGCGGTGGATGATTCAGGCATACTGACACTCAGTTGCGAAGAGATTTTAGAGAGCTTTAATCAAGATAACGACGATGACGTTGAGGTTGAACTTGACGAAATAGAAGCGGTATTAAAGCGCATTCAGCTATTTGACCCAGTGGGTATTGCGGCACGTAGCTTACAAGAGTGTTTGTGTATTCAGTTAAATCAATTTGATAAAGGCACGCCTTTTATTGATGAAACAAAAATGATTTTAACCGAGCACATTGATTTGTTAGCTGCTCGTGACTACCGTACATTAATGAAAAAAACGAAGCTCAAAGAAGATGAGCTTAAAGAAGTAATGACACTTATTCATACGCTCAACCCTAAGCCTGCAGACACAATAGTACGAGAAGAGTCTGAGTATGTAATACCTGATGTGTCAGTTAAAAAAATTAAAGGCCGCTGGATTGTAGAGTTAAACCCAGACAGCATGCCAAAAATTCGTGTAAACAGCCAATATGCAGCGATGTCGCGTACAGTTAAATCAAGCGGCGATAGTCAATTTATTCGCTCACATTTACAAGAAGCTAAATGGTTTATAAAAAGCTTAGAAAGTAGAAATGATACACTTTTAAAAGTAACTAACTGTATTGTTAAACAACAACAGGGCTTTTTTGAACACGGGCCAGAAGCCATGAAACCGATGGTTTTAAATGATGTTGCCGAAATGGTAGAAATGCACGAATCAACAATTTCGCGCGTAACTACGCAAAAGTATATGCACACACCGCGTGGAATATTTGAGCTTAAATACTTTTTCTCAAGCCACGTTAGTACCGAAAATGGTGGAGAATGTTCATCTACGGCAATACGTGCACTTATTAAAAAATTAATCGCAGCAGAAAACTCAGCAAAACCATTGAGTGATAGCAAAATTGCGGATATATTGGCTGAGCAAGGAATTAAAGTAGCGAGACGTACAATCGCAAAATATCGCGAATCTCTGGCTATTCCACCGTCAAATCAGCGAAAGAGCCTGATCTAAGACGCTAAACAAAGAGGGTAATGCTTATGCAACTAAATTTAACTGGTCGTCATGTAGAACTAACTGATTCATTAAGAGACTATATAAATACCAAATTTGCGAAGCTAGAAAGGCACTCTGATCATATTAATAATGTTCATGTCATTCTTGATATAGAAAAATTAAATCAAAAAGCAGAAGCAACTATTCATGTAAGTGGTGCTGAATTATTCGCATCCACTGAACATCAAGATATGTATGCAGCTATTGATTCATTGATTGACAAGCTTGACCGTCAAGTAATTAAACACAAAGAGAAGCTTGCTCGACACTAATATGATGAAATTAAGTTCACTTATATGCCAGGACTGCAGTAAAGCTGCGGTCCTTTTTAATAGTAAAAAAAGAATTTTAGAGTTTATTAGCGAGCTGGCTCACGATAAATTACCGTATTTATCTCAACAGGATATTTTGGGCGCTTTATTAACCCGCGAAAAACTAGGCAGCACAGGGATAGGAAGAGGTATTGCTATTCCACATGGCCGAATGAGCGGCGCACAAGAACCTTTAGCATTGGTGTTAGTTAGTGAAACACCGATTAATTTTGATGCTATAGACAACCGCCCTGTTGATATTTTTGTTGCACTCATCGTACCTGAAGGCGATAACCAACAGCATTTAAAGACGCTAGCAACGATAGCTGATAAACTAAAAAATAAAGAATTTTGTAAGCAGCTTCGCTGTGCTAAATCGGATGCTGAGTTGTATCAAATTATTGTTGACCAATCGTAACAAATTTAAAGGGTGATTAATGGAGTTGATTATCATAAGTGGCCGTTCTGGTTCTGGTAAGTCGGTTGCTTTGCGCGTTGTTGAAGATCTAGGTTATTATTGCGTAGATAACATTCCAGTAAATTTATTACCTTCTTTGGTAAGAAGCGTTTCTGATAACTACGATAAAATTGCCGTTAGTATAGATGTGCGAAATTTACCAAAAGAGCAAGATGAATTTAATCACATCATCGAATACTTACCGGGTTTTACAAAACCAACGCTGTTCTACTTAGACAGTGAAGATCAAACCCTTATTAAGCGCTTTTCTGAAACTAGGCGCTTACACCCTTTATCAATAGATTCACTTCCGCTTGATTTAGCCATAAAAAAAGAAAAAGAACTTCTCGATGTGCTAATTACGCGCGCCGATTACATGATCGATACCAGTGAGCTAAGCGTTCATCAACTTGCTGAATCAATTCGCGAAAAAATACTAGGTAAAAAAGACAAGCAGCTGATTGTTACATTTGAATCATTTGGTTTTAAACATGGCATTCCTAAAGAGGCAGATTACGTATTTGATGCACGTTTTTTACCTAACCCGCACTGGGAGCCTGAACTAAAACCACTCAACGGCCTAGACCAACCAGTAAAAGATTATTTGGCTAGCCACAGCATAGTTCAAAAATTTACATGGCAAATACAAACCTTTGTACAAACATGGCTACCACACCTAGAGCGAAATAACAGAAGCTATTTAACTATTGCGATTGGCTGTACTGGCGGGCAACATCGCTCTGTATATTTAGCGCAAACAATTGGCGAAAGCTTTGCAGTTACGCATCCCAATGTAAAAATACGTCACAGAGAACAAGAAAAGTAATTTTACAAAACTAATAACCTGTTCAGCTTTGATAGAGTAATGTATGCGTATAGAAGACACTTTTTTAATACAAAATAAATTAGGACTGCATGCCAGAGCCGCGACTGTATTAGCCCAACTCGCTGTAAAATTTGATGCTTCAATCACCTTATTTCAAGATGATAAAGAAGCTGCTGGTGACAGTGTATTAGCACTAATGCTACTTGAAAGTAGCCAAGGTAAAGAAGTTAAAGTGGTATGTGAAGGGCCTGATGCAGAGCAAGCTTTAAATGCCATTGGAGAACTTATTTCGCAACGATTTAACGAACAAGAGTAACGTTAATTTTTAACATTTAAATAAAATAACTATAATCAAAATAACTGGCTGCTAGGTCGTACTCCCCCACCCACTAGGTAACAGTTACAGTATAAATAAAGGACGCCAATGCCCGAAGCTTTTGAACAAGACTACCCACTACAACAACTAAAACAAGTGACCAAGTCACTTAATAGTGGTCAGTTTGTTCAAGTTAGGCGCATGCTCGCAAAAACAGCGCCATGTGATACTGCGTTATTATTAGAATCATCTCCACACAAAATTCGTCGCTTGCTATGGCAGTTAGTTGATCCTGATGTTCAAGGTGATGTACTCGAAGAATTATCAGAAGACGTGCGCCTGGGTATTATTGCCCAAATGGAGCCTGAGCACATTGCTGCTGCCACTGAAGACATGGGTCACGATGACCTAGGTGAAGTATTACGTAGTTTGCCTGACACCGTTTACCAAGACGTTGTTAGCGCCATGGACACCCAAGATAGAGAACGCGCAACACAAGCGCTATCTTATCAAGAGCGTTCTGCCGGCGCACTTATGAACACCGATACAGTAACTATTCGCCCAGATGTGACCATTGATGTCGTACTACGTTACATTCGACTTCGCGGAGAGTTACCTGAAGGCACTGATGACCTGTATGTGGTTGATAAACATAACTGCTTTATTGGTGCTTTATCGCTGAGTACATTGCTAACTAATCCACCAGAAAAAATTGTTCGCGATTTAATGGATGAAGAATGTGAGTCAATTCCAATTTCAATGGATGAAAGTGAAGTCGCACAACTGTTTGAGCGCCATAATTGGATCTCGGCCCCAGTTGTTGATGACAACGATCAGCTACTTGGTCGTGTCACGATCGATGATATTGTTGACGTAATTCGTGAAGACGCCGAACATAGTTTACTGAGTTTGGCGGGCCTTGATGATGAAGAAGATACCTTTGCTCCTGTCTTAAAAAGCTCTAAAAAACGCTCAGTATGGTTAGGAGTTAACTTATTAACTGCGCTTGCGGCCGCCTTTGTAGCCAGTTTTTTTGAAAGCACACTCGATATTTTACCCATATTAGCAGTGCTTAATGGCATTGTTCCTTCTATGGGCGGTGTTGCTGGCAGTCAATCACTCACACTTGTTATTCGTGGTATAGCTGTTGGTCATATAAATCAAACCAACCAACGCTTTTTAATGATGAAAGAACTCGCTATTGGAGCACTCAATGGCATTTTGTGGTCATTGTTGATAGCGGGTGTCATTGCACTTTGGCAGTGGGATTTTATGCTCGGCGGCGTACTCGCTTTTGCCATGTTTATGAACTTAGTTGTGGCTGGGGTTGCTGGTGCAAGTATTCCAATTTTACTTAAAAAAATGAATATAGACCCTGCACTTGCAGGCAGTGTAGTGCTAACAACAGTGACAGATATTGTGGGTATTTTTGCCTTTTTAGGCACCGCCACTTGGCTGTTAATATAAATTTAAAAGCTGTTATAAAAAAACGCGCAGTTAATTTATAGCTGCGCGTTTTTATTGTCTCGGTAATAACTATCTGGCTTTGTGCCTATTTCCACCCACTTTAGGTTTTGTATTAGCCTTTTTAAATTGGCTAAATCCCGTATGACGTGTAAGCGCTGGGCGAGCCCCTTTACGGCCTTTATTAACGGTTTTACCCGCTTTTTCATCGCGGCCTTCTTCTGGCACTAAACAGTTTGGCCCTTTGCCAATTAAGTTGGCTTTACCCATTTTGCGAAGTGCTTCACGTATCATTGGCCAGCCCGATGCATCATGGTAGCGCAAAATAGCTTTGTGTAATCTGCGCTGGCGTGCTCCTTTTGGCACTGGCACTACTTCACTATTATTCTTGATATTACGCAGTGAGTTCATCTCTGTATGGTAAATAGTGGTCGCATTGGCCATTGGGGATGGATAAAAGTTTTGCACTTGATCCAACTTAAAGTCGTTAGACTTAAGCCATAAAGCCATGTTTACCATATCTTCGTCTTTAGTTCCTGGGTGCGCAGAAATAAAATACGGAATTAAATACTGCTTTTTACCCGCTTCTTTCGAGTACTTATCAAATAATTCTTTAAATTGATCGTAAGCACCCATGCCTGGCTTCATCATTTTTGATAATGGACCGTCTTCAGTATGCTCTGGCGCTATTTTTAGATACCCGCCCACATGATGTGTCACCAGCTCTTTAACATAGCGAGGATCGCGTACAGCAAGGTCATAGCGAACGCCCGAAGCGATAAGAACTTTTTTAATGCCTTTTACATCACGTGCTTTTTTGTATAAGTCGATTGTAGGCGTGTGATCCGTGTCCATATGCTTACAAATATCAGGGTATACGCACGATAAGCGTCGGCAGGTACTTTCTGCTTTTTTGCTTGTACAACGTAATTTGTACATGTTGGCCGTTGGCCCACCTAAATCGGAAATAACGCCAGTAAAACCGGGCACTTTATCTCTGATCTGTTCAATTTCTTCAATAATGGACTCTTGCGATCGGCTTTGAATAATACGCCCTTCGTGCTCTGTAATCGAACAGAATGAACACCCACCAAAACAGCCACGCATAATATTCACCGACGTTTTTATCATGTCGTAAGCAGGTATTTTAGCGTCGCCATAACGTGGATGAGGAATTCGTTGATAAGGTAATCCAAATACCGCATCCATTTCATGTGTTTCTAAAGGATAAGCCGGTGGATTCACCCAAATAGAGCGATCGCCATGACGCTGGAACAAAGCTCTTGCACAACCAGGGTTAGTTTCTTGGTGTAATATCCTTGAGGCATGCGCGTATAAAGGTTTGTTAACACTTACTTGCTCGTACGCTGGAAGTTTAACATACGTTTTTTCCCATGGCTTAGGACGCGCTGGCTGCACGGTAATAGGCTTTGCAGCTTCTGCTTTTAAATCAATACCTGCTTGTTTAAACTCAGACTTGCTACAGCCAACATCATCGGCTCCGTAAGGGTTTGGAATGGGGTCTATTTTACCTATTTTATCAATAGCTGTTGAATCACTCCCCCGCCAGCCCGGCAAAGGTTCTTTACGAATCACAGCGGTACCACGAATGTCTTGAATCGTATCCATCGTTTCACCACCGGCAATACGGTGGGCAACTTCTACTAATGGGCGCTCAGCATTTCCGTAAATCAATATATCGGCTTTTGAGTCAAACAAAATGCTACGGCGCACTTTTTCTTGCCAATAATCATAATGGGCTATCCTGCGAAGGCTGGCCTCAATACCGCCAATAACAATAGGAATACCTTTGTATGCTTCACGACACTTCTGAGAGTAAATCATCACCGCTCGATCCGGGCGTTTACCACCTACGTTGTCTGGTGTATAAGCATCATCGTGGCGCATACGCTTTTCAGCTGTGTAACGGTTAATCATTGAGTCCATGTTACCAGCAGTTACACCAAAAAATAGGTTTGGCCTGCCAAGCTCCATAAATGCGTCTTTTGTATCCCATTTGGGCTGAGCAATAATACCTACTCTAAAACCTTGCGCTTCGAGCACACGTCCGATTACTGCCATCCCAAAGCTTGGGTGGTCAACATACGCATCACCACTAATTATTATTATGTCGCAGCTATCCCAGCCAAGTGCATCCATCTCTTCGCGTGATGTAGGTAAAAATGGTGCAGTGCCGTAACACTCAGCCCAATACTTGGGGTAAGAGAATAAGGCGCGCTTAGCTTTGAGTGTGCTCATAAATGTGACCGTAGAATAACAAAAGGCGCAAATTATACATCATAGACTTGTTTATATATACAACATTACAACGTATGAAATACCTTTAACACTAAGCCTATAACTATCTATGTTTTTCGTTTACTAATGAACTCTAATAACTTGTTTTCAGGCATAGGTTTAGCATACATAAACCCTTGTACTTCATCGCATCCTAAGTCTTTTAAAAACTTAGCTTGTTCCTGCGTTTCAACACCCTCTGCTATTGTTTTTAAACCTAACTTTGCACCTAACGATATTACTAATCCAGCAACGGCACCGGTATCACCATTATTAAGATCTTTAATAAACGACCTATCAATCTTTAGTCTATCGATAGGAAGGCTTTGTATATAACTTAATGAAGAAAACCCTGTGCCAAAGTCATCAATAGCAACTTCAATACCCAACGCCTTGAGCTCCCTCAGAGTGTTAATAACCGTGTCTAATTCATCCATTACTACGCTTTCAGTGACTTCAAGCTCAATGTTTTTTGGGTCCACACCGTATTTTAGTAAGGTATTTTTTACTGTTTGCGCATACCCTTTAACTTTAAATTGCGGAACCGACACGTTAACAGCAATACATATTTCAGTTCCTTCATTTTCTAATCGCTTTTGCTGTTGGCACGCTTGCTCTAACACCCACTGCCCTATATCAACGATGAGTCCAGCGTCTTCAGCTAAAGGTATGAACACTGCGGGTGAAATGTAGGTGCCATTTTCCAACGGCCAGCGTAAAAGAGCTTCGCAACCAATTAATGACAAATCATCAAACGATAACTGCGGTTGGTACCATACTTCGAGCTTCCCTCTGGCAAAATCATGGCGCAGCTGTCTAATTAAACCTAATCGCCACTCCATTTTTTCTTGCATATCAATACTGTAATAAACACCTTCCTTGTGCTTTATTTTTTTAGCATGATTTAAAGCAATATAAGCCACTTTTAATGTTTCTAAACCAGAGCCTTGAAAGTCTTGCTGTTGGCATAAGCCAATTCTAAAATCGATGGGTAACACATGTTCCGCAGCAGAAAACGACGGACTTAACTTTTCATTAAAATCAGTTAAAACAAATTCACTTTTTGGGATTAAAAAACCAAATACATCAGCACCTACACGAGAGAGTAATTGAGCTGTGGGGACAATTGCTCTCAAACGCTCAACAATAGCAATAAGTAGCTTATTACCTACATCTTGCCCTAAGCCATCATTTATATCTGAGAAGTTAATAACGTCTAACAAAACAAACACATATTTGTTTTCACTGACGTTTTGAAAATCATCTATGCGCTCAATAAAATCAGTTCTATTTGAAATACCAGTGAGTAGGTCTTTATAAGCTGCATCTCTTAGCTTTACAAACAACCGTATATTATCGAGCGCAATACTAATATTAGTTAAAAATATTTCAGCAAACTGCAGTTGAATATCTGTCGGTGCTCCACCACTCTCAATATATAAAGCAGCTTTGCGGTGCTTACTTTTTAAAATAAAGGTGATGCTGTTATCTGTATATTGATGAGTGAGTTGTCCAAAACAGGCCTCAACCTGAGATAACGCAGTTTGGTTAACATTAACTAATTTTTCACCAAAATATTCTTCGTACTTTTCACACCCGCCCAGAACCTGAATAAAATTTTCACCATCAAGCTTGGTACAAATTAATCCGTTAGATTTACAACCTAAAATAACCCCCATAAATTCAAGTGCTTTATTGCACAATACTTTTACATCTGTTTGCCCCAAAATGTATTTAGAGGCAGATAAAATAGTATTCATCGCTTGCGCTTGATACTCAAGTAGGCATATCTGTTCGTAAGAACGAATAGCAGCAATAAGCGTTGTCACAAGTTTTGAGCGTGTCAGCTCTGTTTTAGTTTTGTAATCGTTTATATCGTATTCACGAATAACTTTTTCTTCGGGGATATTAGCGGCTTGGCCCGTACGTAAAATAATGCGAACGCGTTTGTTATTAAGAGTGTCTCTGACATGTTTAACCACCTGAAAGCCGGCATCGTCAGTTTCCATAATAACGTCTAAAAAAATAACAGATATATCATTGGGCTGAGTAAGTATATTTTTGGCCTCAGCGCCAGAATATGCGTGATGAAACCTAAGCCTAGCACCACCATACTCTAGTCCAGATAATGCGAGCTTTGTAACCGTATGAATTTCTTCGTCGTCGTCTACAATTAAAATATCCCAATATCGAGATGGCTCAACAACTATTTCGTCGTCTTGCTGTGGGTCTAAAAATAGAAAATCATTTTGTTCAGACGACATATTTACCCTTTTTCTGGTACTGCTTAATGCTTAAATATTCTAACGTAATGTTTAAAAAGCTATAAATTTAGTTTTTGGCTTATGATCTAATTCATACTATAGTCGATTAACAAAAAGTTGTTACATATATAGTTAAAAAAACTACCAAAGGTATGGTTATTAAATTATTAAAAGTACTGTTCAAATATGTATTAGTTTTACTACTTATAATAGTCGTAGTCGGATTACTGCTGCCACAAGATTATCGTGTAAGTAAACACGTAGAAATTAATGCCAATACCAGTACAATAAAAACACTTGTTGCCGACTTTAACCAATGGCACACATGGTCACCTTGGCAGCAAGTAGACCCCACCATTGAGTTTATTGTTAATGAACCTGGTGCTGGTGTAGGCGCTCATCAATCATGGATAGGAAAATGGGGATATGGTGAAATGACTATAACCTCCCTAAGTGATGATGAAATGTCGTTCAACATATTGCTAAATAATGAACACATTATTGAAGGCACACTCACATTTTCACCGCAGGCAAATGCCAATATCGTGACCTGTTATATTGAGGGACAATCAACGACTCTTCTCATTTCAGGCTATATGGCACTCGTATATGAGTATATTTTAAATAACACTCTAGAGCTTGGGTTAAATAATTTAAAAACCGTAGCACAATTAAGCGATATACAAAGCGTAGCAAATAGCCATGACAGTAAAAACAGCACAAGCACGGATTAATCTAGCTAATATAATAGAATCGTTACTTGGCTACCCTGTGACTAAGGTGCCCAACAACGACACTTCGCCATCATCAGAACAAAGTTACAATACAAAAGGGCAAGTAAAACCGCAGTACCATATAAATAGCGAACACCCTTTGCTGACTCGCGCAAAGCAAAGACACGATTTACTGGCTATTAAGCGCCAACAAAATATAGAAGCTATCTTAACCAAAGCAATGGAGTTTTGCCCCGATGTAGCTAGCAATAAACACCCTGATGCAGATTGGGTTGAACACTTTATTGCTTTATGTGAGGACACCTCAAATAGCTCTATGCAAGCATTGTGGGCAAAAATTTTAACCGGTGAAACATTAAGCCCGGGGACTTTTTCAATTAAAAGCTTACAAACACTAAAACACATGACTCAGCGCGAAGCCGACTCTTTGCAAAAATGCGTGTCTTTGTCAGGTTATAATGAAAAAGACGATAGCCACTTTATTTTACTTGGCTTTTATAAAAAACCGTCTTTATTTGACCTACTTCGTAAGGGAAATAAAGTGTCATTAAATTTAGGTAAAACAGGAATAGGCTTTCCTGATATTTTAACTTTAATGGATTTGAATTTGCTTTACAGAAAAGAAATCGAATCTGCGGTGCTTAAAGCTGGCCAAGAACTCACTTTGTCGTTTTTATCTCAAAAGGTGACGCTTAAAGCAAAAAATAGTGATTTGGTGTTAAGCTATTACAAATTCACACAAACCGGCGATGAACTATCTAAACTCATACGATTTCCTGTAAATAAAGTATATAAGCAGCTGGTAAACACGGCACTAGAGGGAGAGTTTGATTTAGCGTGGCATACTACAAAATAGGACGCCACGCTTTGTTTAATTAGAAGGCACTAATTAAAAATGAACCTGAATACCTGCAAACGGACCCGATGCGTCAATATCAGTAGTAATATCATCAATATCGTCAAGCTCTAATACCATTGATCGGTAACCTGCTTTAACAGCAATATCTACAGCTAAGTTATCTACAAGTTCCCAAGCAACACCTACTTGATAATCTTGCACTTTACTATCGTCAATTGCCAAAAGGCTGCCTTCAAAAAACACACTTAAACCTGTAAGTGGTAAGCCTGCTTCTGCACGCGCGTATGCAAGTGGCACAAAACCAGAAAACTCAACCGTTTCAGTAAAATTTGCGCCGCCATCTTGCGTTGTACCATTAACAATGATGTCACCGTCAAACTGCTTTGCGTTTAGACCTAAATCAATAGAAATCAGGTCATTATCAAATATTTCGTAATACAAAATGTAATCTACATGCGTTAAATCGCTTACAGAATTAACGGTTGTACCCACTACGTAGTCTGAACCATTAAAGCTAAACGTATCATTTAGTACAGTAGAACCATTTAGCTCAAGTTCTGTATACTTTAATTTAAGATTAGGTACTAATGGCACCGGATGCTCAAGCGCGGCGTAATAGCTTATGTATGTTTCATCTTCAAAGTTAAAATCTTGAGGTGCATTTGCTTTGTAAGAAAGCTGACCTTCATTATCCGACTGCCAACCATCAACACCTACATATAAACCTAATAGGGTATCAGCCTGAGCTGCAGGTGCTAAACATGCCATAGATAAGGCAGCTGCTAAACAATACTTTTTCATTTTTTATCCTTGCGCTAATAGTTCGCTAAGTTCGATTAAAGCCGCGTTGGCTCTAGAAATATAATTTGCCATAACAAGAGAATGATTAGCAACATAGCCAAAACCATTTCCGTTTAAAATTAGTGGGCTCCATACAGTTTCTTGCGTGGCCTCAAGTTCACGAATGATTTGCTGTAAGCTAACGCGTGCGTTTTTCTTTTCAAGTACATCGTTAAAGTCATACTCTACAGCTTGTAAAAAATGCAGTAACGCCCACGTTGCACCACGAGACTCATAAAACACATCATCTATATCAAGCCATGGTGTTCTTACCTGCTGCTGCAATGGAGCAAGCGTTGCTTGCTTATTTGAAGAATTACCAGCTAAGTCAGTGTTAACTTTATCTTGTCCAACACTTGCACTTAAACGCTGACTTAGACTGCCTAAACGTTTTTCAGCTTCTTTTAACCAACTACGTAAGTTATCAGCCCGGGCATAAAACTGACTATCGCGCTCATGCTGATGAGCCATTTGCGTACGGTAAACAATTAAGTAATCAATCCCTTTTTGGTACTCGCCCTCAGCACTTGGCCACGCCCAAGCTTCAGAACTTATATTAAATTGAGGTTGTGCTTTTTTAAGCGCTTCGTGTTCAGTTGATTGCGATTGAGAGCGGCTAAAATCTTTTCTCATAGAAAGTGATAAATCACGAACCATTTCAAGTGCGCCATATTCCCAAGCAGGCATATCATCCATAATAATGCTAGGTGGTATAACGTCGTTTGATAAATACCCGCCCGGCTTATCAAGCAGCGTATTTGCAACAGTGATAAGTGTTGATGTAGTAATGTAACCCGTCACCATTGTTTCATTTCGAAGTTGCGCTTGCTCTTTTGCACTTTCAACCACATCAAAACGTGAAGGCTCAGTACTCCAGTAAACGGCAATGGCGTAAAATATAATAAGCAGTATAGCTATAATGCCTGCTATTTTTCCTTTGTGTTGCGACATGTAAACTCCTAATGATGAGAATGTTGTGCTGACGACTTAGCTTTATTTATTTGCGACTCTAGCGTAACCACTTCAATATTTGTAAATAAACGATTACCATCACTAAAATATAGCGTTAGTTTGCGTTCTTGCCCTGCTTTTAAAGGCTCTTGTGGCTCAAATACCATTAAATGATAGCCTCCAGGCTGAAAATCGACACTTTCATGCGCTTTCACAATGACCGATTCGACCTTTTGCATTTTCATCATACCATCAACATGTGCATGCTCATGTATTTCAACACGTGCTAGTCCGTCAATACTGGCCTTTGTTAATATTGCATTTGTACCACTATGATTGGAAATAGTTAAGTAGGCGGCACTTGCCTTACCGCCAGGTAAGAACTCTCTAACTTGCGCGTTACTTACTTCAAGTTGTGCGGTATCGGCTGAATGGTTATGGCCAGAGTGCGCAGCCAAAGATGACGAAAAAAAACTAAAAGCCAATGCAGACACAAAAGATAAACACAATTTTGTCATCATTTTAATCCTTGTAAAAACGTAATATCACACGTTAAATTTAACATAGTTAACGGGGAATAGTGAGTTAAATTAAGGATTAAGAAACCACTTTTTTGTTATCAGCCACTAACCAGCACAATACGGCAATAAATAATAATGGCCATGCAATCATCACTGAGCCAAATAGCAAAGCCAAAACAGTACCAATAACAGCCACTGCTGCTGCACCAATCAAACCTAAAGTCACTAACGCAGCAATTGCGGCAACGGCTACAATGGCTATAAGTACACTCACTAATTCAACACCAACCCAGCTCATATCTGCAATCCACAATGGAAACTGCCACGTGTCAAAGTTTAAAAATGAGAATGAGTTAGTAAAAAACACCAAATAAATGAGTATACAAACAGCTATAGCTTTCATTTTAAAATTCCTTAATATGCTTTTCTTCTAAACAGCAATGCGCAATAAAATAACTAAGCGCAACTACAAACGGAAAACTTAAAAACAGTAAAATAGTAACCAAACGTGTTGCCCACACCGGAAAATCTAATCGGTAAGCTAAGCCACTACATACGCCAGATATCTTTTTATTTAGCGTGTCTTTAAACCAACCACGCTGATGATTAAATCGACTCATAATTCCCCCTAGGCGCTTTGTTTAGAACTAACATTTAAGCGTGCTTTTAAACTAGCCAGCTCTGTTTCAATTTTTTCGTTTTTAACAAGTGACTCGATTTGAGTTGCCGTCGAATTAGCCTTATCAGTTAACTCATACGCCTCGACTTGTGCTTCAATTCCCTCAACACGTTGCTCTATTTGCTCAAAACGAGAGAGTGCATGAGCTACTTTATCGCTATTTAACTGAGTATTTATATGCGACCTGGCAACGACTACATCATGGCGCTGCGCTAGTTGAGCTTGCTTTGTTTTTGCCTCTGCTATTTTTTGTTGAAGGCGTTCACAGTCAGATCTGGTTTTTAATAAAGACTCTTGTAAAGTCTCACGTTGAGCTTGCTTCTTTTCAATGCTTTCGCTTACAGCTTGTTTAGAAATGAGTGCTGACTTTGCAAGGTCATCGCGACCTTTTTCAATTGCTAACTCAGCTTTAGATTGCCATGTCGCAAGCTCTGCTTTTTTAGTATAAAGTTGGCGGTTAATTGCTTTTTCTTCACATAAAAGCGCAGCGGCTGTGCTTCGGCATTCGTTTAATGCATCCTGCATATCGTTAAGCATTAAGTTAACAAGCTTTTGAGGATCTTCAGCTTTATCAAGCATTGCCACTATATTTGATTGAATAACATCGTTTACGCGATTAACTATTCCCATTGTATTCTCCTGTTGATTTTTAATTGATTACAACAAGTAGATTCCAAGAGTTATGCCAAGTCACTTTATATTAATAAAAGAATCTTATTATCAAAGAGTTGAAATAAAAAAGATAAGATTAAAATGACCACACACTGAATAGCGCTAAGTATAATTGGCCAATAAATTATGTTTTTGACTAATTTTTAGGATCAAAAAAAGCCACTGTATAAGTGGCTTTATATGTTACGTTTGAAAAAAATTACTCGGGGACAAAGCTAAGTGCTTTATCCATTACAGATAAATCAGCCTGCTTACCATGGCCATTCTCTGAAAGGTGACGTCTAAAGCCACGCGCACCAGGTTGTCCCTGAAAAATACCTAGCATATGACGTGCAACATGCCAAAAATTAGCGCCTAATCGCATTTCTTCTTCAATATAATCATACATTGAGCGTACAACATCATGACGGGTTTGCGTGTTAGCTGTATCGCCGTAAATTTTTTCATCAACCTCGTTAAGCATAAACGGATTACTGTAGGCCTCGCGCCCAACCATAACCCCGTCAATGTATTGAAGATGCTCAAGGCTTTGCTCAATCGTTTTCACGCCGCCATTAATACTTAAATCGAGTTGCGGATAATCTTTCTTAAGTTGATATACACGCGGGTAATCAAGTGGCGGGACTTCACGGTTTTCTTTAGGGCTTAGACCATTTAGCCATGCTTTGCGCGCATGGATAATAAAGTCATCACAGCCTACTTTATAACTTGCTTCAATTAACGCACATAAAAACTCATACGAATCTTGCTCGTCTATACCAATGCGCGTTTTAACAGTCACCGGAATACTAACTTCATTTTTCATTGCGGCAACGCACTGAGCAACCAATTCGGGTTCGGCCATTAAACACGCACCAAAGCGACCATTTTGAACCCGATCTGACGGGCAGCCTACATTTAGATTAATTTCATCATAACCACGCTCCCCGGCAAGCTTCGCACATTTTGCCAATGCCTCAGGATCAGAACCACCCAATTGCAATGCAACAGGTCCCTCATGCTGGTTAAAATGCAAGTAGTCGCCTCGGCCAAACAAAATAGCGCCCGTGGTGATCATTTCTGTGTATAGCACTGTGTGCTTTGTCATTTTACGATGAAAAGTACGACAATGACGGTCAGTCCAATCAAGCATTGGGGCGACAGAAAAGCGTCTGTTTAAAGTTGGTTTATCCAAAATATATTCATCCAAATGTAAAACCCAAGTGGGTATAAAAGCAAGGCGTTTAAAGGAGGCGCATTTTACACAAAACCCCGACTAGCAGCAATATTAGCTATATACCTGCAAACCAAAGTAATGCGCTATACCATTTAAAATATTAGTTACTGCAACAGAGCTTAAAATAAGTCCCATTATTCTACTTATAATACTCGCGCCACTATCGCCAATAACTTTATGCACATGTGTTGCAAGTAAAAGTAATATGAGTACCAAAGCCAAAACAGCAAGCATCATCGAGGACGTCATTAGTTGCTCAATCCAAGTAAACTCTTCATTACGTGTCATAAGCACAGCACCTAACATAGCGCCTGGGCTCGCGATTGAAGGAATAGCCAATGGAAAGATGGCTGTTTCAGTGCTGTCACGTACGCTTTTTATTTCTGTTTCGGGTTTGCTTTCACCAAAAATCATCGACAGTGCAAAAAGCAGTAGTACTATGCCGCCCGCTATCTGAAAAGCCGACAATGGAATTTCAATCGCATTTAATAAAAGCTCACCAGCTACAACAAAAAATAGCAGCACAACAGCCGATACCCCAACGGCCTTAAAGATGACTTTGCGCTTAAATTTATCATCTTCTCCTCGGGTCACTGCAATAAATACAGGTACAGTTCCTATTGGGTCTATCACCGCAAAAAAGAAGATAAAAATGGCTAATAATTCGTTCATTTCGGGGTTTCCTAAATAAAAAGCGCCTAATAAAAACACTGCAACTACAACACAGTATGTTAGTATATCATGGTAGCGTAAGGATAAGAGAATGATGAATATAGAATCACTAGTTAGTAAAGCTAAGCAAGTATGTGACAACCGTGGCGCTCGTTTTACGCCTATCCGTGAAAAAGTATTTCGCTTATTAGCCAGTGCACAAGGTGGTGTAGGTGCCTATGATCTACTAGAACAACTCAAAATTACTGAGTCTGGTGCCAAGCCAGCCACTATTTATCGTGCATTAGACTTTTTAGCCGAACTAGGATTTATTCATAAAATTGAAAGCACCAACGCATTTATGTTGTGTCATCATTTTGATCATATTCATCCTGTACAATTGCTAATTTGCGATAACTGCGGATATGTTAAAGAACTTCACTCTACCGTTATCTCTCATGAGCTAAACAACTTAGCGGCAGAAAGTGGGTTTGTAGTATCAGGGCAAACAATTGAAGCTCATGGTAAATGTGAGTCTTGCAGAGCTTTATAAAAACAAAATAATTCTTTATGGCTATACTAGTAAGTTGTAGCCATTCAATAGCACAAATTTAAGAGTATTCAGTATGAATGTAGAGTTTATCAATCCTTTTTTATCATCATTAATCAACGTGTTAAGCACCATGGCACAAACACAGTTGAAACCTGGTAAACCGCGCATTAAAACTGATGAAGTCGCCTGTGGCGATGTATCTGGTTTAATTGGTATGGTTGGCCCGCAAACGCGTGGGTCGTTCTCAATCACATTTGACGAAAGTCTAGCTCTTACAATTATGGAACGTATGCTTGGCGAGCGCCCAGACACTATTAATGAAGAAGTCACAGACATGGTGGGTGAAATCACTAATATGGTAACCGGTGGTGCAAAAAACCTGTTAGGCGAAAAAGGGTTTGATTTTGATATGGCTACACCTATTGTTGTTTCAGGTGCGGGCCATACAATAACACATAAAAGCCAAGGCAAAAAAATCATAATGCCATTTAGTAGCGACGCTGGCACAGCCAATATAGAAGTTAGTTTCGATACACTATGAGTTGGCAACAAAAAACAATTTCACTGAAACCTCGTTCTCGGGGTTTTCACTTAATTGATGATGACGTTTTAAACCAACTCCCCGAAATTACCCACTACAAAGTAGGCTTACTGCATTTATTTATTCAACACACATCAGCAAGTCTAACGATTAACGAAAATGCCGATCCTACTGTGCGTATGGATATGGAAAGTCACTTCAATAAATTTGTACCTGAGCGACAGCCCTATTATCGTCATGATTATGAAGGCGACGACGATATGCCTGCCCACATAAAAACCAGCACACTTGGTTGTGAGTTAAGTATTCCAATTTCAAATGGATACTTAGCTTTAGGAACTTGGCAGGGTATTTATTTAGGAGAGCACCGAGATGTTGGTGGCGCAAGGCGCATTATAGCAACTATTCAAGGTGAACTGCTTTAACTGAAATTTCAAAACTTCTCAGTCAAAAAGTATCCCCCTCTTGCTTCAACTATACGACCTCAGGATAAAATATCGCTTTATTAATGAAAAGCTGGCTCTGCGCAAAAGTGATAACGTCAAATAATCAAAGCCTGAATGCTGAATATTATAAATAGGAAAAATTAGGTAATAACGGTTTGAATTATGCTTTTTAATGTAGATATTTTGAAGGGATAAAAATATTGGAGCGGTACACGAGGCTCGAACTCGTGACCTCGACCTTGGCAAGGTCGCGCTCTACCAACTGAGCTAGTACCGCATTTCTAAATGATAACGACAAATAACATCAGAACAAAAACGACACCCA